>JAHZLQ010000007.1 GCA_022599775.1 Gammaproteobacteria bacterium | reverse complement strand
GCTCAGCCGGCACGAGCCCTACCGCGATACCGTCGTCGACTACCAAGCCCTCAGCGTCAAACGCAATGCTCCCCGCTGGATCAAGGCCCTGACTCAGTACGGATTGCTCCCCACTCAAGCCTGAGCTTCCAACACCGCTCATCGCAGGGCCTCCAACGGCCAGGCTACCGCTCGCCCAAAATCAGCTCTCTTTCACGTTAAGTCACACCTTCTCGACCCGACTGTGACATGGGCAAAGCGTAGTGTGCCCACGTGGCACCCTTCTTCACCGGCGCCGGACGGAGCGCTCTGCCACGCTGCTGACCGAACAAATCGAGCCGTTTCGCAGCGCCTGACTCGTACCACCAAAGCGTTGTTCAATTTCTAAATGGTGCTGACCCGCCATCCGACGCGGAGTGTGGCGGCGACAAAAAATCATGAAAGCAGCCAGCAGGCACACATCAGACTCGCCCGGGAATGCCGCCAGAACTGGGATGCATTGATACATATCATGGTATCTACTAACATGGATGCCCGTCTTGCCAGAGGTGCTACCCACCATGCGAACCGCAAAGATCTTCATGACCGGCCGCAGCCAGGCCGTGCGCCTGCCGGCTGAATTTCGCTTTGATACCGATGAGGTCTTCATCCGCCGCGATGCCGAAACCGGCGACGTCGTGCTGTCGCGTCGCGCAGGCGACTGGAACGAATTCTTCGCCATGGCCGACGCCGCCGGCATTCCCGACCATTTCATGGCGGACCGCCAGGACGAACCGCCGCAGGAACGCGAAGCGCTCGACGCCCTGTTCGCCGATGACAAGCCGCCGCAGCCGTGAGTCCGCGTTGCATGCTGGACACCAACACCGTCAGCGACCTCATCAAGAACACCTATCCCGGCGTGCGCCGGCACGCCGCCCGCCACCCTCCGGCCGCGCTGTGCATCTCCGCCATCACCCGCTCCGAACTGCTGTTCGGTGTCGCGCGTAATCCGCTGGCCACACGCATCAATCCCATCGTGCAGGCATTCCTGCAGCACATCGATACGCTCGACTGGACCCGCGCCGTGGCCGACACCCATGGCGAACTGCGTGCCCGACTCCAGAGTCGGGGCATCGGCGTGGCCACGCTGGACCTGATGATTGCCGCCCATGCCATGAGTCTGGACCTCCCCTTGGTCAGCAGCGACCGCGTGTTCCAGCAGATTGAGGGCTTGCGGCTGGAAAACTGGATGGAATGACCCGCGCGGCAGCGACCATCGGCCTCGAAGCCGTACCTCGACAACATCGCCGTGGTGAGCAGGCGCCAAGTAGGCGCCGACGTCGACATGCCGGGTACGCAATTCCCCCGGCACATTCAGTGCGGGCTCTTCCATCAGCCTTTGGCAGTCTTCGCGACGCCTCGGATCGTCGAAGCCCTGCCATAAGATTGACAATTTCGGGGAAAATATTGACAATAAGTCAGCTTAAGCTTGACAAGAGGCGGGTATGGCTGGCGTTAGAAGCCGTGGCGAGACAATTCGGCGATTCATTGTCGACAACGTCTCGAAACATCCTGAGGGCATCGCGGGTGTGACGGCCGAAAATTTCGGCATCTCAAGGCAAGCCGTCAACAACCATATCCATCGACTGATGGACCAAGGTTTGCTGGCGGCCGAAGGCAACACACGCAATCGAATCTACAAACTAAATCCGGAAACCGTTTCCACCCAGACGTTCATCCTCAACGGGCTTGAGGAGGATCGCGCTTGGCGTGAGTTCGCGCGGCCCGCGCTGGGGGCTCTGCCAGACAACGTTCTGGATATCTGGAACTACGGCTTCACCGAGATGCTGAACAATGCGGTTGACCATTCAGAGGGCAGCACCGCGTCCGTTTCTGTCGAAAAGAACCCCGCCTTCTGCCAAATCATGATCAGGGATGATGGAGAAGGCATCTTTCACCGCATTCAGCGCTTGATGGGCCTGAATGACGAACGACACGCCGTGCTGGAGCTGGCGAAAGGCAAGTTGACGACCGATCCAGCCAAGCATACCGGCGAAGGTATTTTCTTCTCCTCACGTGTGTTCGACGAGTACGCGATTCTGTCCGGCGGTGTTTACTTCTCGCATGAATTCAGCAAACCCGAGGACTGGATCATGGAGCGTCAGAACCGGGGTAGCGGCACCGCCGTGTTCATGCAGATAGCCAATAACTCCGCACGGACTTTGAGATCGGTATTCGACAAGTATGCGTCCGGAAATGAGTATGGCTTCGACAAAACGGTGGTTCCGGTCTCACTGGCCCGCTACGGCAACGAGCTGCTGGTCTCCCGCTCGCAGGCCAAACGACTTCTGGCGCGCGTGGACCGGTTCAAGATCGTGATCTTCGACTTCTCCGGAATCGACCAGATCGGCCAGGCATTTGCCGACGAAGTCTTTCGCGTCTTCAAGCACCGACACCCGGAGATGCAATTGCACTTCATCCGGGCAAACCGCCAGGTCGAAGACATGATCATCCGGTCGCTGCGATCGGACGGCGACTGACCGTCGCACGTGGGAGCGGTTCGATTCCGTCACGCCAACACTCGCCTTACGGCGCCAGCGCTGGCATGTCCGCTTTCGCGGCGCTCGGTTCGCTCGCGCTTCGCAGGCGGTTCTCGCCGGACAGGGTGTACAGGGCCTGAGCGAAATACTCGGCGGATTCGGGTTCGGTGATGCTGTCGACGTACCACCATTCGCCCTGACAGCGCTCGGCGGTGATGTCGAGCAGGATGTAGCCGTGCTGCTCGCCTTCGAAGTAGCGAATGTGTGGATCGATGAGGCCGAACGCGAGGCGCAGCAGCCCGGTGGTGCCGGCCGGGAAGCCATCGGAGGTGACCGACGGCGTGACGAACTCGACGCCGTCGGCCTTGATCAAGCCGAGGTCCAGGGGATTGCCGACGGTGTTGGCGAGCAGGTTCGCCAGTTCGCCGGGGTCGCGGTACAGCTCCACGCCGAACGAGGCATGGATGTCCCCGGACAACACCACACAGTTCTCGACCTGCCCCGCGTCCAGGGCGTCAAACACCCGTTCGCGGGCGACGGGATAGCCGTCCCATTGATCGGCGTTGATGCCGAGCAGCTGATTGGTCAGTTGCACGCCGAGCAGTTCGATATCCGGCAGGGTCGCCAGACGCAGCTGGCCGAACATCACCTGCTGGCCCAGGAGTTTCCACTGGGCCTGCGATTCGATCAGATTGGCGCCGAGCCAGTTCTGCTGGACGTCGCCGAGCAGTTGCCGCTCGGGATCATTGAGCTGGATGCCGCCGAGGGCCAGTGGCAACTGTTCGTCGCGCCCATAGAGGCGGGTATCAAGCATGATCAGATCGACCAGATCGCCGAACGTGAACTGGCGCCAGATGCGCTGCGGATCGCCGGGGTCGACCAGCCGAATCGGCATCCATTCGAAGTAGACCTGGATCGAACGCGCCTTGCGCTCCGACCAGGGGCCTTCCTCGGCCTCGTCGTGGTTGCCGGCGCCCCCACTCCAGGAATCATTGGCCGACTCGTGATCATCCCAGACGCAGATCATCGGGTGCTGGCGTTGCAGGGCCTGCATGTCCGGGTCACCGCGATACTGGGCGTAGCGCTGGCGATAGTCCTCCAGGGTTTCGAGTTCGTGGTCCGGCGCGTGCGGGCGCCCGACTTCGCCAGCGCTGCCGTTCTCGTAGATGAAGTCGCCGAGGTGAAACACCGCGTCCAGGTCTTGGCGGGCAGCCATGTGCCGATAGGCCGCGAAGTAGCCGGCGGAATAGTTCGAACAGGAGGTGAAGGCAAAACGCAGATGCTCGACGGAGCCCACCGACAGGGTGCGCGTGCGTCCGATCGGGGACCGGGTCTCGCCGGCCTCGAACCGGTAGTAGTAGCTGGTGCCCGGTGACAAGCCGACCGGATCGACCTTGACGGTGTAGTCACGGCTGGCGTCGGTGACCACCCATTCATCGATCAGCACCTGCGCCATCTGCGGATCGCTTGCGACCTGATAGCGCACACGGACCGCGCCCTCGTTCTCCGGCGTAACGCGTGTCCACAGAATCACGCGATCCTGTAGCGGGTCGCCCGAGGCGACGCCGTGCTCGAACGACACCGGGCCGGAGGCTTCGTCGGGCGATCCACCCGCGGCATCCGGGCTGCGTCCGCAAGCCGACAGCCCCGGCAACAAGGTACTGCCGGACAAGACGCCGAGGCGCCGCAGAAATTCACGACGATCCATATCCATTCATCCCGATGCGGCAATCTGTGCCAAAGCCCGCAGCAACTTTATTCACACGGGATGACATGCGCGCGACCGCTGGCGCCATGGTGGACAGCTCCTTGTCAAAGGACTCACGCGCGTCACATAACGATCATTGTGGTGACTTAGGCTCGCGGGCTTTCTCAGCGAACTCCGCAACATGGCCCACTATTCCCGTCGACGATTCCTGCGCTCCGCGGCTCACACTGGCGTCTACCTTCAATCGGGCTGGCTGCTCGCCTGCAGCGGCGGCAACTCATCATCGACCGGCGGCGAACCGGAAACAGGCGTGCCGCCGGGTCCGGAACCGGCGGCCTGTACGACAGGCATGCGCTCCAACATCGCCCAGCTTGGTCCGCTCGGTGAACCCGATGAATTCGGGGTTCGCGTACCGCCGGGATTCACGGTGCGCCGCGTGGCCGCCGAGGGTGTGCCGCCAATCGCCGGCCAGGATTTCATCTGGCACGAAAAGCCCGATGGCGGCGCCTGTTTTGCAGCGCCTGACGGCGGCTGGGTCTACGTCTCCAACAGTGAGAAGAACGACATCAACAACGCCGCTGGCGTCGGCGCGCTGCGCTTCAATGCCGATGGCGAACTGGTGGACGCCTATCCGATCCTGGTCGGCAGCACCAAGAACTGCGCCGGCGGCGCAACCCCCTGGGGTACCTGGCTGAGCTGCGAGGAAACCGACTCCGGTTATGTCTACGAGTGTTTTCCCTTGGGAAGCGCCGACGAAGCCGTGAAGCTGCCGGCGCTCGGCAAGTTCCAGCACGAGGCCTGCGCGGTCGATACGCAGTCCGATCCAATGCATATTTATATGACGGAGGACCAACGAAACGATGCCTTCGTCAACGGCGGCGGCTTCTATCGCTTCATCCCGGACTTCAATACGCGGGACGGCTCCCGGCCCGATCTGAGCAGCGGGCAGCTGCAGATCGCCGTGGTGGAGTCCGGCGATCTGTTCGAGCCACGCGCGGTGAGCTGGCAGGAAGTGCCGAACCCGGAACCGATCGACCTTCAGCCCCATGAATCGGTGCTGCTCGCCACCCGTTTCCAGGTGCCTCGGGCCGAACATTTCGATGGTGGCGAAGGCATCTGGTTTCACTCCGCCGACCGCTCCATCGTGTTTTCGACCAAGGGCGACAATCGCCTGTGGCGCTATGACATCGAAGCCTCGACGGTGCAGGCGATCTACGATGACGATTCCAGCGAGGACAATATCCTGAGCGCCCTCGACAACGTGATCATGACCCCGCAGGGCGACATCATCTGCTGTGAGGACGGTGACGATGCCCAGGTGGTCGCGATCACCCCGGACGGCCGCCAGGTGCCCTTGCTGCAGCTCATCGCCAACGGCGAACCGGCTGGCCCCTCGTTCAGTCCGGATGGGCAACGCCTCTACATCAGCGGCTACAGCGGCCCTTCCGGCCCGGACGATACGCGCCAGCTCGGCGCCACCTATGAAATCAGCGGCCCATGGTTCGTCTGCGATACCGACTGACGCCGAACCACCACGGTGCCCGCGCGCTCACTCCCGGTACGACGCATCCCGCCGATCCAGCATTCGCAACAGCCCGGGCCACACCAACTGAGCACCCAGCGACTTCGTGACCGTCGAGGCCTGCTGCTGGGCCGTCGCCACCAGCGCGTCCGGCACCGGAACCAACGCCCCGCCGCCCGATTGCGCGCGAATCTGGATGGTGCAGGCGGCTTCGAACAGGTACATCGACAGAAACGCATCGGCGATGGTCGGGCCCACCGTCAGCAGGCCATGATTGCGCAGCATGAAGAAGGTCTTGTCGCCCAGGTCCGCGACGAGTCTGGCCTTCTCGTCCTGCTTGAGCGCAACCCCTTCGTAGTCGTGATACGCCAAGCTCGACAGCACGAACATCGACTGCTGCGACAGCGGCAGCACACCACCCTTCTGCGCCGAAACCGCCACGCCATTGAGGCTGTGCACGTGCAGTACGCACTGCGCATCGTGGCGTACCGAATGCACGGCCGAATGAATCAGAAAGCCGGCCGGGTTGACGATGTGCGGTGTGTCATCGAGTTTGTTGCCGGACTGGTCGATCTTCACCAGCGACGACGCCGTGATTTCCTCGAACATCATTCCATAGGGATTGATCAGGAACTGGTCCAGCCCCCCCGGCACGCGGGCGGTAATGTGCGTGAAGATCAGATCGCTCCAGCCAAAGTGCGCCACCAGGCGATAGCAGGCGGCCAGATCCACGCGCGCCTGCCACTCCTGGGCCGAAATCCGCTGCCGCATCGAAGTCTCGGAAAGTCCGTCTGCTGGATTCATGGCCGCCCTCCTGCCGTTTGAATCGGCGATCCCGCGATACTAAGGTCTGCCCTCGCGAATCGTCTTGGTCGATTCGCCGTCATCGCAAGTTCAATTGGATTTAGCTATCTGAAGAATTTGAACAATTCATTTTATTAATACGCGTTCGGCGCGTAAATTTCGTCCCACTACTGTAGTCCCAACCACGGAGTCTAGTGATGTCCCTAATCAATACGACCGTTTTGCCGTTCAAGGCCAATGCTTTCCACAATGGCGAGTTCATCGAAGTTTCCGACGCCACCTTCAAGGGCAAGTGGTCCGTGCTGGTGTTCTATCCGGCCGACTTCACCTTTGTCTGCCCGACCGAGCTCGAAGATCTGGCCGACAACTACGCCGAGTTCCAGAAGATGGGCGTGGAAGTCTACGGTGCCTCCTGCGATACGCATTTCGCGCACAAGGCCTGGCACGACACCTCCGAGGCGATCGGCAAGGTCAACTACCCGCTGATCGGCGATCCGACCGGCAAGCTGGCCCGCAATTTCGAGGTCATGATCGAGGAAGAAGGCATCGCCCTGCGCGGCACCTTCGTGATCAATCCGGAAGGCGAAATCAAGCTGTGCGAGATCCACGACAACGGCATCGGCCGTGACGCGCTGGAACTGCTGCGCAAGGTTCGCGCCGCGCAGTACGTGGCCGCGCATCCGGGCGAAGTCTGCCCTGCCAAGTGGAAGGAAGGCGAGAAGACCCTCAGCCCCTCGCTGGACCTCGTCGGCAAGATCTAAGGCAGCACCCCGGGAACCGGTCTTGCCGGTTCCCGGATCCTCAAATTTCAATGACCTCGCCATTGAGTGCGGCGAGGCATCAAGGAGCACTCCATGTTGGATGCCAATCTCAAAACCCAGTTGAAGGCCTATCTTGAAAAGGTCACGCGGCCGATCGAAATCGTGGCCAGCGTCGACGAGGGCGAGAAGTCCCAGGAGATGCTCGCCCTGTTGGACGATCTGGTCGCATTGTCGGACAAGATCACCGTGCTGGCCAAGCACGGCGACGAGGAGCGCAAGCCCTCGTTCACGCTGGGCACGCCGGGCGAGGACATCAAGCTGCGCTTCGCCGGCATCCCGATGGGCCACGAATTCACCTCGCTGGTGCTGGCGCTGCTGCAGGTCGGCGGTCATCCGTCCAAGACCGCGGCGGACGTGATCGAGCAGATCAAGGCGCTCGACGGTGAATACCGCTTCGAGACCTACTTCTCGCTGTCCTGCCAAAACTGCCCGGACGTGGTGCAGGCGCTGAACTTGATGGCGGTGCTGAATCCGAACATCTCGCATGTCGCGATCGACGGCGCGCTGTTCCAGGGCGAAGTCGAGCAGCGGCAGGTGATGTCGGTGCCGATGATCTTCCTCAATGGCGAATCCTTCGGCCAGGGCCGCATGGGCGTGGAAGAGATTCTCGCCAAGGTCGATACCGGCAGCGCGGCGCGCGAGGCCGAGAAACTCAAGTCCAAGGAGGTTTTCGACGTGCTCGTGGTCGGCGGCGGTCCGGCCGGTGCCTCCGCGGCGATCTACGCCGCGCGCAAGGGCATACGCACCGGCGTGGCCGCCGAGCGTTTCGGTGGCCAGGTATTGGACACGATGGGCATCGAGAACTTCATTTCGGTGGAACATACCGAAGGACCGAAGCTGGCCGCGGCGCTGGAACAGCACGTGACGTCCTATGACGTGGACATCATGAATCTGCAGCGCGCGGAGAAGCTGATCCCCGGCAAGGAGCTGATCGAGGTCGAGTTCGCCAACGGCGCGCGCCTCAAGTCCAAGAGCGTGATCATCTCCACCGGCGCGCGCTGGCGGCAGATGAACGTGCCCGGCGAAGACGAGTACCGCAACAAGGGCGTGGCCTACTGCCCGCACTGCGACGGCCCGCTGTTCAAGGGCAAGCGCGTCTCGGTGGTCGGCGGCGGCAATTCCGGCGTGGAGGCCGCGATCGATCTGGCCGGCATCGTCAAACACGTCACGCTGATCGAGTTCGACAGCAAGCTGCGCGCCGACGAGGTGCTGCAGGCCAAGCTGCGCAGCCTGCCGAACGTCCGCGTGCTGACCTCGGCGCAGACCACGGAAGTCCATGGCGACGGCCAGAAGGTCATCGGCCAGAGCTACAAGGACCGCGTGACCGGCGAGCTGCACCGCATCGAGCTGGAAGGCATCTTCGTGCAGATTGGCTTGCTGCCGAACAGCGAATGGCTCAAGGACACGGTGGCGCTGTCACCGCGCGGCGAGATCGAAGTCGACGCCCGCGGCGCGACCTCGGTGCCCGGCGTGTTCGCGGCCGGCGACGTGACCACGGTGCCGTACAAGCAGATCGTGATCTCGATGGGCGAAGGCTCCAAAGCCGCGCTGAGCGCCTTCGACTACCTGATCCGTCAATCCGCGCCGGACGCGGAACGCCAGGCCGCCTGAGTCTCAAGTCTGGAGCGCTTGCAGTATCGAGCCACTGCCCTGGATGGGTGGTGGCTTTTCTGTTGGTCGACGCGTTGGGCGTTTGGTCCCCGAACTGGGAACGAGCATTCCACCGTCATACCAGGGCCCGCACAGCGGGAACCCGGAATCCATGTGCCCTGCCAGGCGTCGCGTGGCTTCCGGATCAGGCCATAGGCCTGTCCGGAATGACGGAGGAACGGTGAGCCTCAGACAGATCGGGTCCGGAATTCCTCCGGAATCGTCAGTTCGTAGGTGGCACCCAAACCCACCCCGGGCAATCCCGGAATCGGCAGCACCACGCCGGCAATATTGGGACCGCGCTGCGAGCTGAAATAGAGGCGGCTGCCGTCCGGCGAGAAGGCCGGTCCGCACAATTCGGACCCCTCCTGCGTGACGTCGACCAGCACCCGCGCCGGTGCGTTCGGCACCACCACCATCAGGCGGATGCCCCGACCGCTTTCGGTGAGGTCTTCGGCCACGATGATGTCGCCGGCGGGGCTGACGGTGAGGTTGTCGACATCATTGAAGTCCGGATCAATCTGCTCGTTGTCGAAGATCAGCTCGATGATCTCATTCTCGACATCGTAGGCCCAGACGCGGTTGTCACCCTTGGTGGTGAAGAACACCAGACCTCGCGTTGGCCGGCGGGCGCCGATCGGCGTTGTGGACTGCCCGGCCGGTAGTTCGTGAAACCAGAGCCCTTCGCCGCCGTTGAAGCGCGTGCCCGGAACCGGTTGGCCCGCCGCTGCGAGTTCGTCGCGCACCGCGCCCTGCGGCTCGTCCGGACGCTGCACGTCGACCCAGCTGACACGGCGCAGCGTGCGCATCTCGGTGGGATCGTCGGCGTAGCCGCCGTTCTCGTAGCCCTCGATGTTGAGCACCTGGAGCCGACCGCTTTCGAGCGCCAGGCGCTGCGCGCTGGCGTTGTAGTCGGACTCGTCCGCCACCCAGCGATAGAAGCGGCCGCTGCCGGCATCCTCGGTCAGATATGCGGTGCGATGTTCGAGGTCCACGGCGAACGCCTCGTGCGAGAACAGACCCAGCGCCGGCTTGGCGACGGCGCCGACGACACCGAAAGGATCGGTTTCCCAGGCCTGGCCGCTGTCGGTTTCCTCACAGGAAATCCAGGTCTGCCACGGCGTAGCGCCGCCGGCGCAGTTGGAGCTGGTGTTGCTCAGGATCGAGTAGGCATCGACGATGGTTCCGTCCGCGGCGAAACGGATCGCGCCGCAACCACCGGCGCCCAGAGGAAATTCGCTGTTCGAGGTGTAGATCCAGCCGCCATCCTCGGTGGCGAAGGTGGCTCCGCCGTCCGGAAAGATGTGCCACAGGTAACCGGCGCCGAGCAGCGGCGGGCGCCCCTGGCGCGCCACGTTGCGAACCGAGAATCCGGCCGGTACGGAAATGCCATCGGCATCCGGCTCGCCCAGATCGGGAATGTTCGCCAAGGGGCCGGTAGGAATGCTCAGCTCACCCTGCAAGGGCACATCGCCGCCGCCCGGCACGCCATCACCATCCATGGAACTCGAGCTGCCGCAAGCGCTCAGCAGCGGGCCGATGGCCGCCGCCGAACCCGTCATGTACAGGCATCGCAGTATCTGTCTGCGTGAAATCGAACCGGGCCTGATTGGCCCTGGATTGGTTACTTGCATGGCGCCCCCGAAAGTCATGTATGAAATGCAAACGATCGATTAGACGCGGCTCTCTTTTCGGGCTGATGACGGCGGCTCATCGTCCGCTGATCCAGACCGGGGCGAGATAGGCTGCGGAGCGGCCGTCCGCGTCATGCGCACGCACGAAGTACCAGTGCGTCGCCTCGGCTTCCACCGGCAACTCGAAATGCGCCGGGTGACCCTGCGCCGTCGCCAGCAGTTCGCCTTCGTGGGTGTAGAGCCGGTATTCGCCCGTGAACGCGGAACCGTCCGCTTCGGTCAGGTTTACGTCGAGGCTAACCGGGCCTTGATCCGCCGGGCATTCCAGTTGCGCGCCCATCGGCGCCTGATGGTCCACTTGCAGTGCCGCGCGCAGGTGCCGCCCCGGCGACAGAGCGTAGGTCCGGCGCGCCAGCCAGGCTTCGCGAAAGCCGGCTTCGTCCAGGCTTTGCGCGATCGTCACGGTCTTGGGCCGCTCTTCGCTGCCGAACTTCAGTCCGTGCTCATCCTCGGACCCGATCGGTGCCAGCCTCCAGCCCTTGTCGAGCGCGCGCAGATAGTCATCCATGTACTTGTCATCACGATTGCCGTCGTTGTAGACCTCCATGCCGAACATGCGGTCCACTGCCTCGGGAATCAGTTCGTAGTCGTTCCAGTTGCAGCCGGCGTCGCTGTCCGACAGGCATTTGTCGGAGGGATGATTGAACTGGGCGAGCCCGTCGTTGCCACCACCGAACGGCACCGGCGCGGTGATGCTGCCGCCTTCGCCGATCTGGTCCGGCGCGCGTGTGAACCAGGCCCAGAAGGTTTCCATCGTCACCAGATAGCCGCCATCGGTCTTGGCGTTGGAGAAGTTGCTGGAGAAGTACACGTTGATGTGGCCGAAGCGGTCCGAGGTCCATTCGAAGCCGCGAATCGCGAGGAAGTCCTCGCCGCTTTCCTGGGCCGCCTGATTGGCGGTGCTCTGCCACTTCACCAGTTCATCCGCCGTCGGAATCAGGCAGGTCAGCAGGCCATCGGGCGTGGTGAAGCAATCCGATCCCACCGAGATGAATACGCCGGTATCGAGCGTATCGGAGTGGTCGCTGCCGGCCGCATAGTCGTAGCCGGCTTCGTGGATGGTCCGGTAAAAGTCGGCCGGTATCGTGTGGATGTCACCGTCCGAGTAGCTGCTGTGTTCGTGCAGCGTGCCTTCGTAGTGATGCAGCGTGGCGACGTCCGGGCCGGTGTAGGCCGCGCACTTGGGTGTGGCCTCCGGCATCGGCGGCACTTCCGGCGGCGGCGCTTCGCTGCCCGCACCGCCGGAACCGCCACAGGCGCACAGGGTGCTCGCCAGTACGGCGATGATCAGATTTCTCAGCATGATGTTCTCAGGGAATTGTCGAATCGATTGCTGCGGCCACCGGTCGCCGGCGAAGAAGGCGACAGCCTGTCGTCATTGGCCTTGCGCCGCGGCCGGAAAGCGGGCGATGGCCTGCTCGCGCTCGACGTCCGACAGCGCTTCGCGCAAGGGCTGCGGCGCCTCGGTGCCATAGAAAACCGGATTGCTCAGCGCCATCGGGCTGAAGCCGAACGGCGCCGACAAGGCGTTCGGCCACAGCTCGGCGCGCACGGCGCCGGCATTGCCGAGCGAGAGTTCGGTGGTGAAGCTTTGGTCGTCGGAGTCGACGGTCCTGGAAAACACACTGAGCCCGCCACGCGTCAGAATCAGCCGCGCACCCGCGCCGCCGATGACGCGCACGCTGAACGTGGCGCGATCACCGGCACCGCCGATCAGCGCATCGCCCATCATCACGGTCTGCCCGTCAGGACCGGTGGCGCTCAGCAGCAGGCCAGGGCCGTCCGCGCCCGAGGTCACGTAGCCGCGACAGGCCTTGAGCGCTTCGACGACGTCCGCGCGCGACAAGGTCCTGGCATAGACCACGGTGGTCGGTGTACCGACTTCGATGTCGCCGCCCACGCCGTGCACGTCCGAGCCGCCGTTGCCGCAGAGGCGCCGGCCGCGTGCCAGTTCGGTATCCCAGCGCGCCAGTGTGGCGGTGCCGCCGCTGATGAAGAAGTCGTCATTCCATACTTCCAGGCCATCCGGCAGGGCGGCCGCATCCTGGTCCGAGTCGGTGAAGAAACCCCAGTTGGAGCCGAAGCCGGGCGCCACGAAAGGGTGCGCCGCGCTGGTATAGGAACCTTGCGCGCGGGCGTAGCCCAGCACCGTCTGGATCGGGTGCTCATCCTCGCCCCAAGTCGATTGCGGCTTGGCCCAGATGCCGTCGACCGGCCGGAAACGCCAGTCCACGAATTCCTGCGACTGCAAGCCGGCGACGATCAAATGACCGGGGCCGGCCAGCCAGGTGGTGATTTCGCCACCCGCCAGCAACAGAAAGTCCTCGGGCGCGTCGGCCTGCAGGTGGTCGTTCTGGGTGGAGACGTTGTGGTCGGTGACCGCGATGAAATCCAGGCCGAGTTGCTGCGCGCGCAAGGCCATCTCGGCTGGCGTCAAGCTGTTGCCGGAATTGAAGGCGTCCGAGGAATGGGCGGTATGCACATGCAGGTCACCCCGATACCAGCCGCCTTCGGCCCGCAACTGTTCCGGCACCGGCTGCGGTGACGGTGTGCGCGACAGTTCGCCGAAATACATCGTCACCTCGGCGATGATCTCGCCGCGAGTGAGGTAGTTCGGCACCACCAGGTTCCATTGCCCGGCCGGAAACGGGCCGGCGATAAAACCCGGCGTGGCCTCGTCCGCCGCGATGAAGAATTCTCGCCGTTCCTCGCCGGCGATACCGCGAAAACCCGGCCCCAGGAACTCGGTGCCACGCGCGTCGAACACGCCGAGCCCGATGCTGTCCGTGGTTCCGTCCAGAAAGCGCGCCTCGATGCGGTTCACGCCTTCAGGCACTTCGAACGGCAGATAGACCAGATCGCCGGCCTGCCCCGCCGAGGCGGCAAGTTCGACACGCTGCGGCTCGGTACTCGCTGCGTCGCCGGACGAGGAGCCGCCGCCACAGGCGCACAGCGCCAGTACGATCAGGCCGATCCCGCTTCGAAAGCCGATTCGGTTCACTGCCGGCACGGACTATTCCCCGACCGGAACCGGCGTGATGGCCGCTGTGGTATCGGCGCCCAGCACATAGACCTGCTGCGTGCGGTCGCGCTGCTGGCGGCGCGCGTTGCGCGTGCTGGAAAACGTGATGTAGGGACCGGCCGGCACCGGCCAGGTATTGACGCCGCGACCGTCGATCAGGCGCACCTCGGACCAGGCGCTGCCGATGTACTTCGCGCTCATTACGCGCCAGCGCCAATCGGCACTGCGGCTGTCGAACCAGGCCAGCCGCGCCGTGCCGTCGGCATCCACACCGAGGCGCGGTTGGCGTGCCGAGGATTGAGGCTCGAAGCCGACCGCGGTCGGCTCACCAAAAGCCAGGGCATCCGGCGCCAAGGCGGCGGCGAGCACGCGCAGATTCACGCCGGACGAGGACAGCGCCTTGCTGTCCCAGACCACGTGAATGACGCCGGCGGCATCCACGGTGACGTCCGGATGACGATCGGCGGCATCGGCGGCGCCCAGGTATTGCGGCTCGGACACGGCGCCGTCGATGCGCAGCATGGCGACCTGCCAATCGTCCGGGTCGGTGCCTTCGCCGGTGTCGGCCTGACCGGTCCAGAGCGGATCGGGATCAAAACGGTCGTCCTGCCAGACCACAACCGGAGCGCCCTGCGCGTCGACCGCGATCGCGGGCCGCACCGAGGCCGGATAACGGGCACTGCGCGAATCGGTGAGGGACGCCGCTTCGAAGGACTTGTCGGCGGCGCTGAGATTCAGCGGCGAACCGACGACGCCGGAAGCGTCCACGGGCGCGTACCACACGTCAAACGGAACGCCGCGCCGGATTTCCTGCCAGACCACATGCACCGTGCCATCCGGCGCGAGCGCCACGTCCGGATGCATGGCGCGGCCATCCACCGCACGGACCTCGATGTCCGGACCGAAACTCACGCCGCCGTCGTGGCTGAGCCGCAGGCGGATCGCCGGACGGTGCGGCAGCTGCCCCGCGCGCTCGTCCTGCCAGACCACCGCCACATCATCGCCACGCACCGCAAGGCGCGGAAAACGTGCGCTGTCGGAATCCGCTAGCGGCTGCGGTGCCAGCCAGCGGCCGTCCTCCTGACGCGCACTGTACTCAAGGCCGGTATCGGTTTCGTCGTGAACTTCGGCGACGACGTGCAAACGGCCGCTGGCGGCATCGAAAGCCGCATCCGCGAAACCGGCGAACTGGCCGCGCGCGCCCAAGGCGTATTCGGCGCCGTCGTCCCTGCCCGCGTCGGGCGGCGGCAAGGCGTCGCCGACCGGCGCCACCGGCCCGGAGGAAACGAAGATCGGCGAGCTGAGCGCGCGCAGCTGCGCCAGCAATTCCTGGAAGATGTTTTCGAGATCGTAGGGCCCCAGCAAGGTGCCGAGCAGCAGGCTCGCCGGTTCCGCCAGACCGACGCTGCGTACTTCGGCGCGATACCAGCTGGGTTCGCTGCCGGCGACGATGTCGATCAGCAGATCCTCACCACCGATCGTGCCGGCCGCCACGACATCCGCCAACGGCGGGGCACTGCGTCCGGGCGACTGATAAACCCGCAGGCGGCTGCCCAGGCCCTGGTCGAGATGCACGCGCAATACGCCCGGCGTGCCCGCCGGGACGAAGACTTCCTCACCGGCCTGCACCTCGAAGATCCCGTCGTCATCGAAGTCCGCTTCGATGTGAACGCGCGGTGAGGCGATGTCGCGCGAGAACACGTCGGTCCGCCCGGCGCGCAGCCCATCGACCAGGGCGCGCTCCCTGAGCACCGGCGTCAGCACTTCGGTCGAGGGCCGCGCTGGCGTGCCGCCGAGCGCCCACAGTTCCTTGAAATGATTGTCGCTGGCGCCGGCGATGCCGAACCGGTAACCGGCGTTCCAGCGGTTCTCCGCATAGTCGATTTCCAGCTCCGCGTTTTCGGCCCGGTTCCAGATTTCCACCAGATCGATTCCTACCGCGTCCGCGCGCGGATCGATGTTGCCATCCTCGTCGATCAGATCGCGATCCGGATGCGCGGTGACCCAGGCCGCGCCCTGGCTGTGCGCGAGCCAGATCGATTCCTGCACCACACGAGTCGCGCTGGCGCCTTCGACATCGGCGTTCTGATCGATGGTGTCGATCGCGCCATGCACGGTGGCATGTGGCCGGCCGTTGGCCTCCTCGCCCGGCAGCAACAGCACGCTGTCCGATTCCCAGTCCGGGTCATAGTGCTGGTCGTAGGTGCGATGGTCGGTGATCGGCAGGAAATCCACGGCCAGCGTTTCGGCCAGACCGATGATGTCCGCCAGCGGCATATTGCCCGGTGCCGCATCGTCCAGAGTCTGGCGACCCAGGCTTCCGTCCGAGCTGTGATCGGAATGGGTGTGCAGATCGCCTTCGCGCCAGAGCGCGCCGGAGAGATCCTGCGGTGCCGGATCGAAACGGGCCCGCAGTTCGAGTTCGCCCTCGTCCGGCAACACACAGACGGCGGACTGCGGGTCTGCGCAGGCGCCTTCCCAGCCCGCAAAGGCGTATCCACGCGCGGGCACGGCCAGCAGGCTCGCGCCCGCCGCCGGTTCGAACGCGTACGTGCAGCGATCGAAACAGTCCGTCTTGCGCGGCGAACTCACAATCTGACCCTGACCGATCAGGCTCGCCGTCACCTTCAAGATGGCGGATTCACCGGGCGGCGTCGGCCCCGGGTCATCGACATCACCGCCACCGCTGCCACTACCACTGCCGCCACAGGCCGCCAGACTCAAAAGAACCAGAACCAGCAGACCGAACCCAGGCTTGCGACGGGCGTCCACCGCCGCACCTTGCTGCCCCCAAAGGCCATTCATACGCGCATCTCCGGCACGTTGATCGTATTCACGAAGGTGGCCGACACCCCGCATCAAGGCGCCCCCACGAAGCCGCCCAGATTACGAAAGCGATGTGATCAGGTGATGACGATGTGGATCGACGAGACCGGTTCAGCGCATGCACCATCATTCGCACGGGGACGCGAAAAATCACAACACGCACCCAACGCAGCGTCGTTCAGCCGGTGATGAGGCGGCCGCTCCTAGAATGGGCCGCGACCGACCGGATTCAGGAGTTTGCCGCATGTACGTCGCCGTCTACCGCTGGACCGTGAAACCGGGATACGAGGAACAGTTTCGCGAAGCCTGGCGCCGTGGCACCCGCGCCATCACGCGCATCTATGGCTCGTTCGGCTCGCGCCTGCATCGCGACGAGCAGGGCCGTTATCTCGGCTATGCCGAATGGCCCGACAAGGCCAGTTGGCAGAAGGCCTTCGACGCGAAGATGGTCTATGACGATCCCGAAGCGCGTGCGATGTTCATCAATTCCCTGGAGCCCGAATCCAAACCGGGCGAACTGATTGCCGCAATGGAAGTGACCGACGATCTGCTGCTGCCCCGCGGCTGAATCGCAGGCCACCTACGCCGGGTGACCGTCATCGTACGGTCATGCCGTGCATGCGCCGCAACGCACAGTGCACACGCTGCGATTTTCGCCGGGCCATCCTCCACCTAGGCTTCCGCGCCGTGAACTCACGGTTTGAATCCATAGGGAGGGCGGCACATGGTTCGGGGGCGCAAGCGGGGACTGGAACACGGCACGATCCTGTTGGGAGCCTGCCTCGCGGTACTGGGTCCGACATCCGCACAGGCGGACACGGACGACACCCGTCTGGAAAACGTGGTGGTCACGGCACAACGGCGTGACCAGTCCGTGGAAGACGTGGGCCTGAGCATCAGCGTGCTCGATCAAGAACTGCTGGATGCCCTGCACATCGATACCTTCGACCGGCTCGCCGATTTCACGCCCGGCCTGCAGGTCAGCCCCGGCATCGGCAGTGGCAATCCGGTGTTCACGATCCGCGGCATCGGCTCGACGATCATCTGGAGCAACAACAATCCCTCCGTCGCGGTGCACGTCGACGAGATCTACCACGCCTCCAGCGCCTACATGAGCTTTCCGCTGTTCGACATCGAACGCATCGAGGTCCTGAAAGGCCCACAAGGCACGCTCTACGGCCGCAACAGCACGGCCGGCGCGGTCAACATCGTGACCGCGCGCCCCTCTGCCGAATCGGGGTTCCAGGCCAACGCCGAATACGGCAGCGATGATGCGTTCGAGTACCGCCAGTCCATCACCGGCGCGCTGTCCTCGCAGCTCAATGGACGACTGGCGATCTACACGCGGCAGGGCGGCGGTCATCAGGACAGTCGTGGTCCCAATGGCATCAGCGAAGGCTATTCGCCGGACCCCGGCACGGTTCCGGCGATTCCGCCGCTGGACCAGGATCGCCATTACGGCGATCTCGATCAGCTGGCCTTTCGTGCCTCGCTGGCCTGGGCGCCGACGGCCTGGCTGGACGCGGACCTCAGCGTGCATGGCGCGCGCGATCAGTCGGAGGTGCCGATCGACAAACTGCGCAACATGGACGCCCTGGGCTTCGTGCCGCCGTCGGACGATCCATACACGGTCTACGGCAATCGCGAGAACGATTCCCTGTCGAACCAGCAGGGCGGCGTGCTGCGCGTCAATGCGCAATTGAACGGGCTGCGCTTCAGTTCAGTGACCGGCTACGAGGCGATCGACCGCTACTTCGTGCAGGAGGACGGTTCGCCCTACCGCATCACCGATGGTGATTTCTACGAGGATCTGTCATCGGTCACCCAGGAGCTGCGTCTGGCCTCGGCCGGCGACGGCGCGCACTTCTGGGTGCTGGGCGCCTTCGCCTCGCGCGACCGCATCGATTTCGACAAGGACATCAACATCGTCGACGTGCTCAAGACCGTGATCGATACGGGATTCGTCGAGGATGACGAGTCCTGGGCGCTGTTCGCCCACGATGAATGGAGTTTCGCGCCGCGCTGGAAGCTGACCACCGGCCTGCGCTACACCGACGAGACCAAGCGCTATCGCGGCGGCACGCGCGATCGCGACCCCTGGGGCGTGTCCAGCGCGGCGGCGATCCTGCCGCAGACGATCGACGTGGACCGCGAGTACAGCGATTCTCAGACCACCGGCCGGCTGGCGCTGGACTATGCCCCGCGCGCGGGATTGCTGCTGTATGCCAGTGCCAGTCTCGGCTTCAAGAGCGGCGGCTTCGACGGTTCGCTGATCACCTCCGAAAGCGCGACCTTGCCGTACGATGCCGAAAAGCTCCGCGCCTACGAAACCGGCCTCAAGCGCACGCTGCTGGACCGCCGCCTGTTCCTGGCCCTCAGCGCCTTCTACTACGACTACAGCGACAAGCAGGTGCAGGCCACGATCGACATCGGCGGCGGCGTCACCGAGGCCATCATCCAGAATGCAGCGGCCTCGGAAGCCTACGGCGCCGAACTGGAGCTGCGCTGGACACCCAGCGCCGCACTGGAGATCACCCTCGGCAGCAGCCTGCTGTCCACCGAGATCACCGACTGGGACAGCGCCAGCCCCGAGGAAGCGGCCGCGCGCATCGGCAACGAACTGCCGAACGCGCCGGAATGGACCGCCAACGTGGCCGTGGACTACCGCGTACCCGTGGGGGCCAGCCTGGTCGGATTCGCCAACGTCAACGTCTCGCATACGGACGGCTCGTTCCGCGAGGTCGCCAACAATCCCGACCTCGCCGCAGAAGACGTCACGCTGTTCGGCGCACGCATCGGCATGGCGCCGATCAGCGAGCGATGGAGCCTCTACCTGTGGGGCCGCAACCTCACGGACGAGGACTACCGGACCTACAGCCGCCGTCCGCTGGGCGCGATGATCACCGACCAGTACGGCCTGCCGCGCATGCTCGGGCTCGGCGCGAGTCTGCGCTATGGCCGCTAGGTGCAGACGGCTGGCACTGTCGATCTTGGTGCTCGCCTGCGCCGCCGCACAGGCCGGACCGATGCCGCTGGATTCGGAGCATGCGCCCGCCGTGATCGAAGCGCAGCGAGCGGACCCCGCCGGACTGCGCTTCGTGGTGCTCGGCGACCGCACCGGCGGCCATCGCGCCGGCGTCTTCGCACAAGCCATCGAACGCACGCGTCTGCTGCACCCGGACCTGGTGATCAATGTCGGCGATCTCGTCGAGGGCTATACCGACGATCCGCAACGCATCGCACAACAGTGGCACGAAGTGCTCGCGGATGCCCGCACGCTGGACGCGCCGCTGGTGCTGGTGCCGGGCAACCACGACCTGTCCAATCCGCAGATGCTGGCGTGGTGGCGCGACCATCTCGGCGCCAGCTACAGCGCTTTTCGTCAGGACGATGTGCTGTTCCTGATTCTGGACACCGAGGATCCACCGCCATCCGCGCCGCAGTCGGAAATCGACGAACTGCTGGCGATGAACCAGCGAGCCAACGAACTGCGCGCCAGCGACCCGGAACAGGCGGCCAGCTTGCATCAGCGCTTCGCGCAGCGTGCCGGCCCGCTGATGAAGACCGCGATCTCGGCGACACAACTGAACTATTTCGAGCAGGTGCTGGCCGACAACCACGACGTGCGCTGGACCTTCGTGATGCTGCACAAGCCGGCGTGGCGCGGCGCCTATGCCGACGAGCGCTTCGCGCAACTGGAGTCCCGGCTGGCCGATCGTCCCTACACCGTGATCGCCGGGCATACCCACGTCTACGCCCACGAAGTGCGCCAGGGACGCGACTATTTCACGCTCGGCACGGCCGGTGGTGAACTGCACCAACCGGATTCTCCACGCAGCATGGATCATCTGCTGATGGTGACGATGGGCAGACAAGGACCGGACTACGCCAATTTGTTGCTCAGCGGATTCGTACCGCTGGAGGGCTACGCAGACACGTCCAGCCCGGGACTGTTGCTGCGGCCAGGACCCTCAAACTGAGGCCAGTGATGTCGCCCCTAAGGCGGATTCGAAGGCGAGCCGGGATCGGGCCGCCGCCGCATGCAACCAGTCACAGACGCGGCGCACATCGGCGCGCCGCTGCACCGCTTCACTGGCGTAGACCAGTGCATAGGCGTAGCCGCTGGGGCGCGACTCCGGCAGGCAGAAGCGCAGCCGATCGTCACGCAGATAGCGATCCACGTGCAGCTGCATGCCCAAACCCAGACCGAGGCCCGCCGCAGTGGCCTCGTAGCTCATCGCGATGGTGTCGTAGAGCTGCGGCGATGTGGCAGCCGGTTCGGGCAACCAGCGCGACCACACCGAAGGCGGATCGCTGGGCGCCAGCAAGGTGTGACCGGCAATCTCGCTGGCTGTCGTCGGTGGCGGTCCATCCACCATCACCGGTGCCGAGATCACGGCGGTATCCAGCGACAGCAGGGTTTCGGCCGGCAGGCCATGCAATTCCCGGGGGACCGCGAACACGCCGACTTCACAGGCGCCGGTATAGATCGGCCCAAGTTCACGGCCGATCGTCAGTGCCAGATTCACTTCACGGCATTCCGCATTGAGGATCGGTAGCTGCGGCATCAGCCAGTTCATCGCCAGGGACTGCGAAACCTGCAAACGCAGCGGACCGCCCTCCGTGCATTCGCGCAGCTCCAGCGAGGCGCGCCGGATCAGGTCCAGCGCGGGGGCGATGCGCTGGCTGTAGGCACTCCCGGCCGCCGTCAGCCGTGGGCGCGCACCGGTACGGTCGTACAACCGGACTCCCAGATAGCGCTCCAGCGTCGCGATGCGCCGCGACAAGGCCGAAGGGCTCAGCGCCAGCACCTCGGCGGCGACCCGAAAGCTGGGCGCATGCACGGCCGTGACGAAGGCCTGTATCGCCTGCAAGGGCGGCGTCTTTTGGTTCATGGCATCCAGTCCTGCTCCGGTCTGCCAAGACTGTAAAGCCGCAACTTGACGATCCCGCGTCGGCCGGCGCGGCCTCAGCCGGAATCGTCGGCGGCGGTCGGTTCGAACTGAGTCATCAAAGGCTCCCAGCCGCCACCGAGCGCGCGGTAAAGCTGCAACTGCGCTTCGAGCAGCGACAGGCGCGCGCCGAGCAGCGCATCGCGACTGTCGAGCAGCTCGCGCCGCGCTTGCAGCACATCCGGCCGGGCACCGTCGCCCACCTGATAACGGCGCAGGGCGATTGCAAGCACCTCGTCACGGCGGCCGACCGCCGCTCGCAGGCGGGCCACCCGCCGCGCACCGCTGTGCTGCGCCGACAATGCCTCCTCGACCTCCTGTATCGCCTGCAGGACGCGGCTCTCGAAGCGGAGCATCGCCTGCCGCGCATTGCTGTCGGCCAGCTCAATCGTGGCGCGACGGGCGCCGAAGTCGATCAGCGGCAGGCTCATCGAAGCCGACAACTGCGCCATATCGGTCAGACCGAGCTTGTCGCCGTCGAGGTACAGCCCACTGCGCGCCAGCACACCGCTGATGTTGAGACTGGGCCAGAGTTCGCGACGCGCAGCGCTACTTTGCGCGGTGGCCGCCCGCACCTGCGCCTGCAGGGCCATCAGGTCCGGACGCCGCATCAGCAGGTCCACCGGTTGCCCGGGCGCCACGGCCGGCGGCAGCTGCGGCAGCGCAGCGATGACCGGCAGTTCACCCTCGAGTGAGCCGGGCAGCTCGCCGCAGAGTCGCTCCAGGCTCAGACGCAGGCGCGTGCGGTTGTGCCGCAACTCCGCGAGCTGTGCGTCGGTGTTGTCGAGTTCCGCCCGTGACGAGATCAGGTCCTCGCGACCCACGTCACCGCTTTCGAACAAGCGCGCGGCGATGTCGGCGAACTGGCGGGCGATGTCGCGCCCCTGCCGCAGATTGTCCATGCGCAGATCGGTCGCACGCAGCTCGAAATAGGTCTGGGCAACGCTGGCGGCGATCGACAGGCGCGTGGCGTGCACCTCGGCCAGGCTGGCGAGCTGCTGTTGTTGCGCGGCCTGCAGCCGCAGGCGGGTGGAGCCGAACAGATCCACTTCCCACGAGGTCTGCAGTGCAAGCTGCCACTGGTCGACGCGGAACTCGTCGTAGCCCTGTTGCGCAAGCTGCTCGTTGTCCGGGTCGATCCAGTAACGGTCGGCAGAGGCCGCGGCGCCAATCTGCGGTAGCAGCGCCGACTGCGCGCGCAGCGCCTGTGCCCGCGCGGACTGCACCGACGCCAGGGCGATGCGCACGTCGTAGTTGTGCGCCACGGCGCGTTCCACCAACTGCGCCAGCAGCGGATCATCGAAGCGACGCCACCAGTGCTGCAACTCGGGCGAAACGGTGGTGTGGGGCGCCGCCGCTTCGTCGTACTGGGTCGGCATCGCCAGACTGCGATCGAGTTCCAGCGGCGCCACGCAGGCATTCAGACACAGCGACACCAGCAAACCGGCGCCCAGGGGCCATGCTTGCGGACGGCTCAGCATTCCTTGGCGCTCACGCGATAGAACAGGGCGTACAACAGCGGCACGGCGATCATCGTCAACAGGGTGGCGAACGCCAGGCCGCCCATGATGGTGATCGCCATATCCTTGAAGAACGGATCCCACAACAGGGGAATCATCCCGAGAATGGTGGTGCCGGACGCCAGCGCCACCGGCCGCAGACGCGACTGCGCACCATTGACGACGGCGATGTAGCGCGGCGTACCGTTCTCGATCTGCAGTTCGATTTCCTCGACGAGGACGATGGCGTTCTTGATCAGCATTCCGAACAGGCTGAGAAAGCCGAGCAGGGCCATGAAGCCGAAGGAACCGCCAAAAATCAGCAAGGACAGGGTGACCCCGCAGATCGACATCGGCACCACCAGCAACACCACCAGACCGGGCTTGGTGCGCCCGAACATCAGCAGCACGATCAGGATCATCGCCAGAAAGCTGAGCGGCATCTGCTTGCCGAGGCTGCTCTGCGCGTCGGTGGAGTCTTCATACTGGCCGCCCCATTCACCGCTGTAACCGTACGGCAGCTGCAAGGCTTCGACCCTGGGCCGAAGGTTCTGGAACACGTCCGTGGCATTGGCGCCAACCACCGCGTCGGCGGACACGGTGACGGTACGCAGCCGGTTGCGTCGGTAGATCTTCTCCGGCTCGGTCACCACTTCGAAGCGGTCAACGACTTCGCCCAAGGGAATGTATTGCTGGTGCGTGCGGCTGTAGACCTGCAATTGCCGGAGCGGTTCGACACCACGCTGCGCAGACTCGGACCGCACCATGATCGGCAGCAGCTCGTCGTCCTCGCGGTAGACGCCGGCCTCCACGCCATCGCCGGCGTAGGCCAGCAGCTGCGAAATCTGCGGCCGCGTCACGCCGGCGGCGCGCGCGCGGCTGTCGTCGACCACGGCGCGCACGCCGCTGACCGGCTGGCCCCAGTCGTCATGAATCGCGGTCAGCGAGACATCGGCGGCGTAGATCTCCCGTACCTGCCGCGACAGCTGGCGCAGGGTGTCCGGATCGCGCCCACTGATGCGGTATTCGATGTCCGAGCCACCGCCCGGACCGAAGTTGGGGCGAATCACCTGTACGTCCGCCTGCGGGAAGCGTTCGAGCATCGCCGCCTCCAACTGCGGCCGTTGCGGATCGATCTGCTCGATGTCCTTGACGCGAATGATGAACTGGACGTACGCCGGATCCGGCTGCTGCGGATCGTAGACCAGCATGAAGCGACTGGCGCCACCGCCGACATAGGTGGCGACTTCGCTGACATAGTCCTGATCGAGCAGCCAGGTCTCGACCTCGGCGGCATGCTCGCCGGTGGCGTGAATGTCGGTACCTTGCGGAAAACGCAGGTCCAGGTAGAACAGGGGCGTGGTCGAGGGCGGAAAGAAACTCTGGCTGACGTAGCGGAAGCCGAAGGCGCAGGCCGCGGTCAGCCCGACCATGATCACCACGCCGAGGATGCGGTGGTGCAGTGCCAGGTCCAGACCTTTGCGATAGCGTCGATACAGCGGCTTGCTGTAGGGATCTTGGTCGTTTTCCTCGTAGCGCTTGAACAGGTAGCTGCCGAACAGCGGCGTCAGCGCCACCGCCAGCAGCCAGCTCAGCAGCAAGGAGATCGCAGCCACCGCGAACAGCGAGAAGCAGAACTCCCCGACCGAATCCGGCGACAACCCGATTCCGGAAAAAGCGAGGATGCCGACCACCGTGGCGCCGAGCAGCGCCCACTTGGTCTGGTCGAGAATCTGGCCGGCTGCGCGCGTCGGCGTCATGCCCTGCTCGACCCTCAGCTGCATGCCCTCGCCGATGACGATGGCATTGTCGGCGAGCATGCCCATGACGATGATCAGCGCACCCAAGGAGATGCGCTGCAGCGTCAATCCGAACATCCACATCAACGCCACCGTGCCGGACACCGTCAGCGCCAGCACGATGCCCAGCACCGCACCGGTCCGCCAGCCCAGACTCAGGCACAGCACCACCAGCACGATCGCGATCGACGACACCACGTTGACGACGAAGCCGGACACCGCCTCGTCGACGATGTGATGCTGCTGATACAGCGGATGCAGCTCGATACCGCGTGGGCGCTCCGGTTCCAGCTGGCGTAGCCGCTGCTCGACGCGTTCGCCGATTTCGACGATGTTCTCGCTGGACAGGCCGGCCACGCCGAAGCTCAGCGCCGACTCGCCGTTGTAGCGGATCAGCTTGGACGGCTGCTCGGCATAGCCACGCCGGACGGTGGCGATGTCGCCCAGGGTCAGCGGACTGTCGCCGCGGCCGATCGGCACCGCCGCCACCGCCGCCACCGAGCTGTAGCCCTTGTCCGCGGTCACGCGGATGCGCAAATCCTGACTGCGTTCCGCGCCGGCCGGCTGCACCGCGTTCTGCACGGACAAGGCATCGTAGATTTCCGAGGCCTGGAGATTGTTGGCCACCAGTACCGCCTGATCGATGACCACGACGATCTCTTCCTGCTGATTGCCCTGAATTTCGACATTGGCGACGCCGCTCACGGCCAGGACATCGCGCCGCAGATCCTTGAGGTAGTCATAGAGTTCGGCCGGCGTATAGCCTTGGCCGGTTACCGCCCAGTACAGACCGTAGACATCACCGAAATCGTCGTTGACGCGAATCGGCCCGGCATTCGGCGGCAGCGCATCTTGCGCGGGCTTGAGCTTGTCGCGCAGCTCGGTCCACACCGAAGGCAGCTCGCTGCCATCCACACTCGACAGGATTTCCACGCGCACTTCGGAATAGCCGGGCAGCGAGCGGGACTCCAGGTGGTCGATCTGCTCCATGCGCTGGATCGCACTTTCCACTTTCTCGGTGACCTCGCGCTCCACCTCCAGCGCCGAGGCACCGGGGTAGACCGTCGTGACGATGGCCACCTTGATCGTGAACGAAGGGTCTTCCAGACGCCCGATCTCGAAATAGGCCATCGCACCGCCGATACCGCACAGCAGCACCAGCAGCCAGCCGTAAAGCGGCTGTTCGATCAGCCTGCGCGCCAGGTTCATCCGGTCAATCCCTGATCCATTCGCGGACTGCCTGCCCCTCCCGCAGGTAACGCACGCCGCTTTTCACGATCGCATCACCGGCGACAAGCTCGCCACTGACGATCGCATCCTCCGCCAGCAGCGCGACCACGCCGACCTCGATGCGATGAACCTGACCGGTGTCGGCGTCGTAGCGCCATACGGCGTGGCCGCCGGCGTCATCCTTGAGCAGCGCGCCGACCGGCACGCGGAAACGCGCTTCGGCCTGCGCCGCCGGCACCCGCAGATGCACACGCGCCGCCATGCCCGGATAGAGCGACACGTCCGGCGGGCGCGCAGCACTCATCACCAGCCGATAGACGCCTTCGTCACGGCCGGCGCTGCTCTGATGCTCGCGATAGCGCAATTCGAGTTCGACACCGCTGTCCGGCACCAGCCTCGCGCGGGCGCTCAGGCGCTGGTCCAGCGGCAGACGCTGCGCCAGCGTGGACGGCAGGCCGACGCTGATGTCCACGCGACGGTCATCCTGCAGATAGAAGGCCGGCTCGCCGGCCTGCACGACTTGTTGCTCCTGCACCTCACGTTGCGCGATCCGGCCGCGGAACGGGGCGTTCAGTGTGGTCTTGCGCAGTTCGCGCCGTGCTTGTGCCAGCTGCACGCGCGCCATTTCCGTCCGTGAAGCCAGCTCGTCGTACTGGGCCTGGGAAATGATGCCGTCGGCCAGCAACAGCGCCTTGCGCTCCAGATCGGGTTCCAGCTGCATCAGCTGCGCCTGCGCGCGCTCCACCTGCAGGCGGTAGGGCTCCGCGTCCAGACGCGCAATCACGGCGCCGGCGGAAACCTCGGCGCCATCGAGCACCGGGATACTGAGCACACGGCCGCCCACCTCGAAAGCCAGTGGCGCCACCGTGGTCTGCTCGACACGCCCCAATAACTCCCGAATCTGCTCCGGTCCACTCGCTTCCACGCGCGCCAATGGCACCGGACGTGGCGGTGCGGTGAGCTTCGCCTCTTCGCCACAGGCTGTCAGCCCGAGCGCACACAGGATGCAAAGCCAGACGACGCCGGACATGCCCGACGCTGATCCTTGGCCATGCGGTACATGCCGGCCCATAAAGCCCCTTATCGGTTCTTGTCGGTGTTCGAACATCTGGCGTCTTGCGCCAGCACAGCTGCCCTGCACCAGCCTGCCTTCCGCCGCCTTTACCGGAACTGAGCGATTCCCGATCAGGATTCGGGCGCGACTGCGTGGGCACCCGAACCGGCGCGCCAGGGCCTCGGATGCATCGCGCCTGAATGGCGGCTCGACCGCACATGCCTGGCGTAAGCGGTCCACACCGCCGCGCGCGGGATGCCTGACAATAGGCGTTCAAGTTCTGGCGATCCCCTCGACCCTCATGTTCAAGCGACTGCTCGCCCTTTTGCTGCTACTGAGTCTGGCGCTGCTAGCTGGCGCCGTCCTGCATACGCTGACGCTGTCGTACGAAAGGCCCGAGGCAAGGCCGCCGGACCCGCTCAGCTTCGATACGAGTATGGCGATCGAGCGCTTTGCCGGGGCGATCCGGATACCGACGGTGTCGCAGCCCGAGCAAGCGCCGGATCTCGCGGCGCTCAAGGTTTTTCACGATTATCTGGAGCAGCAGTTTCCGGCCGTGTCGGCGCAGCTGCGGCGGGAAGCGGTGGGCCAAGGCGCGCTGCTCTACACCTGGGCCGGGCACGATCCCAGCCTGCCGGCGGCGGTGTTGATGGGGCACATGGACGTGGTGCCGGCCGGCGACGAGGCCGCCTGGACCCAGCCGCCGTTTTCCGGTGCGGTGCAGGACGGCGCCATCTGGGGACGCGGCACCCTGGACGACAAGATCAACGTGCTGGGCATCCTCGAAGCCGCCGAAGCCTTGCTGGCCGAAGGCTACAAACCGCAACGCACGCTGCTCTTCGCCTTCGGCGGCGACGAGGAAAATGGCGGCGAATACGGCGCCAAGGCGATCGCCGCCCTGCTGGCGCAGCGCCGCGTCGAGCCGCTGCTGGTGCTCGATGAAGGCGGCACCCAGAGCCAGGGTCTGGTTCCCGGCGTGGCGGGCGATGTGGCCCTGATCGGTACCGCCGAGAAAGGCTATGCCTCGGCCCGGCTGACCGCGCATTCCGCCGGCGGCCATGCTTCGATGCCGCCGCCGGAGATGGCGATCGGTATTCTTTCGAAAGCCTTGAGCGCCCTGCAGGAGCATCCGATGCCGGCGCGGCTGACACCGGTGTCGAAGCAGATGTTCGACGCGATCGCGCCCGCGATGTCATTTCCGGGACGGGTGGTGGTGACGAACCGCTGGCTCAGCACACCCTTGCTGATCGCGATGCTGGAGGACGCACCGTCGAGCGCGGCGATGGTGCGCACCACCACGGCACTGACGATGTTCGACGCCGGCATCAAGGACAACGTGCTGCCGGACACCGCCAGCGCCGTGGTCAACTTCCGCCTGCTGCCCGGCGACAGCGCCGAGGCCCTGATGACGCACATTCACGACACCATCGACGACGAGCGCATCGCGGTGCAGTGGCTGCAGACGCCGAACGAGGCCAGCCCGATCTCGCCGAAACAGGGACCGGCCTGGGAGATTCTGAGCCGCAGCATCGCGCAGAGCGTGCCGGACGCGGTGATCAGCCCTTACCTGATGATGGGCGCCAGCGACGCCACGCATTTCACCGGGCTGACGCCGGCGGTCTACCGCTATTCGCCGATCGCGCTCACGCCGCAAAGCCTGGACCGGATTCATGGCGTCGACGAGCGCATCGCGGTCGACAACTATCTGGACGCGGTGCGCTTCTACGCGCAGTTCATGCGCAACGCCGGCGGATAGGCCGGCGCCGCTCAGGCGGCCTTGCGCTCCGGCGGCGCCATGAATTCGGGGCCGACCGGGTCGGCCACATGGCGCATGACGATGGCGTCGATCTCGCGCATCTCGTCCGGCTCCAGCCGCCAGTTGAAGACCTCGCACACCGCTTCGAGCTGATCGGGGCGACGCGCGCCCCACAGCGCGATCGTCGGACCTCGATCCAGCACCCAGCGCACGGCCAACGCCAATACGCTCTTGCCGTGCTTATGGCGCGCCCAGGCATCCAGGGCACGTACCGCGTCCACGTAGTGCGCGCGGCGCGGCGACTTGAACTTGGGATCGTTGCGACGCAGATCATCGCCTTCGAATACCGTGTCGACGCCGATACGCCCGCTCAGCAGTCCGCGGCACAGCGAACCATAGGCCAGCACCGCAAGACCGTGACTGTCGGCATACGGCAGCACGTCGTCGTCGATATCGCGTTCGAACAGGTTGTACGGCGGCTGCACGCTCGCCAGCGGCGCCGCCTTGCGGAAGCAGTCCATCTGATGCGTCGAGAAATTGCTGACGCCGATCGACAGAATCTTGCCTTCATGACGCAATTTTTCGAGCTCCGCTGCCGTCTCTTCCAGCGGCACGCCGCCGTCGGGCCAGTGCACCTGGTACAGGTCGATATGGTCGGTTTGCAGGCGGCGCAGCGAATCCTCGACTTCCTGGCGGATGCGCGCCGGGCTGGCGTCGCGCGTGACCTTGCCGTCATCCCAGCGCAGGCCGAGCTTGGTGGCGATCATCGCCTTGTCACGACGTGCGCCGTGCAGCGCCTTGCCGATGATTTCCTCGGAACGGCCAAATCCGTAGACCGGCGCCGTATCGATGAGGTTGATGCCGCGATCGATCGCCGACTGGATCGTCGCGATCGACGCCGGTTCGTCGGTGCCGCCCCACATCGAACCGCCGATGGCCCAGGTGCCCAGCGCAACGCGCGAAACGGGACGGGGAATCCCGGCGATCTTGATGGTTTCTGCGGTCATCGGCGTTCTCCTCGCGCGATTCGGGCCGGGCATCCGCGCGTCGGTGATAGCGCGTGGAACGGCCTCGGCAGGCCAGATGAGCTTTGATGCTCTCGGGGTGCACTGTAACCGACACCGAATCCCGTCTGCGGTTCAGTCCTCGACAGCGGCACGCACCGACAGCTCGCGCAGCTTGCCGTCCGCGCCGAGATAGTAGAAGCGGCCGCCAAAACCGGGCGTGACGATATTTCCCGGCGCCGGCCGGTGCGTCAACGCGGGCGAGGCGACGATCTCTGCGCCAGTCTGCGCGTCCAGCCACAACACGCGGTCGGAGGCCGCCGTTCCGATCGGATCGCCGCTCAGCGGTCCCAGCGACAGCATGTCCGGCACCACGATTTCGCGCGATTCCGGCGGGCCGGTCAGCGCCGAGAAGGCCACGCTGACCGCCGGGCGCGTCCAGGCCATCGAGAAACCTTTGTCCGCGTCGAAACGCACGCCGCCCATGCGCCAGGCCAAGGTGTCGATCGCCACGATCAAGTGATTCTCGGGATCGATCGAGGGCATCGACAGAACGAAGCTGGGGCCGATGTCGATGTCATCGCCCCATTCGAAGGGCTCGATGCGGTGGCTGCGCGAGGCATCGCGCAGGTCGATCGCCACCAGCGAGCTGGCACGCGTGTAGCCGTTGACGTGCAGGATCGCGAAGCCGTCGAGGAACGAAGCGGCGGCGGCCGGCCCCTGCCCGTCTTCGACGTACGGCACCGGTCCCCACGAGCTGTCCGGTTCCAGCTTGTCGCCGTCATAGACATAGCGGAACAGATTCTTGGACCCCGGAACATAGACGTATTCCGTGCCGTCGTGGCGCTCGGTGCTGACGCGGCCGGTGATCGGCTCCGGCAACTCGATCTGTGCGACCACCTCCAGTTCGCCGGGATCGAGCACCACCAGGGTCGAGGGCAAGTGGTTGTTCTTCAGATGACACAGCAGGCCGCCGAAGGTCTGCAAGGGCATTACCGCCTGCAGCAGGCGGCTGCTGCGTTCAGCCAGTTTTTCGCGAAGCTGCAGCGTGGAACACTCGCCGCCCAGCTCCATGTTCTTGGTCACGAGCCGGCCATCGGAGAGCACGTCCATGCCGTTGTAGACCGCGCCGTACTCACCTTCCGGCAGGCTTTGTCGCGCCAGAATTTCTCCGCTTTCGGCGTCGAGCTTGTAGAAGCGGTTGCCGAACACCGCGTACAGGGCGCCGTTGCCGTGCACGGTGACGACGCCGGGCCAGCTCCATTGCGCCGCCGGCTTGGGGTCGGGCAGCCAGGTGCGCCAGAGCTGCTTGAGGCTGTCGGCGTCGACGCGCGCGACGAATCCGCCCTGGGTCGCAGTTTCCGGCGTGAAACCGTACACGTACAGCTGATTGCGCTCGCGCGTTTGCAGGATGTAGGGCATCGAGTAGTCGTCGGGCGCGACGCGCTGCGCGATCTCCGGCTCGACACCATCACCGGCCAGCTCGGCGACCGTGCAGGTCGCGTTGAAGCGATGCGTGCGCTGCGCGTCATGGTGCTCGAACGGCGCAACACTGCGATACAGGGCGCCCTCGCCCGGTCCGACTTTCAAGGCCGCCGAACGCGGGCAAGGGTCCTGTGCCGACGGCGGGGCAGCCGGCGTTTCATGCTGGCGACAAGCACCCAGCATCGGGCTCGCGGCGAACGCGATCAATGCCGCGACGCGCACGCGAAACCTCATGGTGAGGCCGCCCCCGCAGCCGACCCAGCGGCCGACCCAGCGGTCGAATAGGCTTCGGCCCAGGCCGGGGCCGCCATACCGGCGTGCGCGGGCAAGGGCGCCCAGCCTTGTGCCGTGGCGAGACGCCCCAGCGCCGCAATGCGGGCGCCGGCTTGCGGCGCCTCCAGCGCCGAGACCAGCCCGGACACGATCTGCGCGCGCGCATCCTCGTCAAGTTGTGCCGCGTCATCGACACCGGCTTTCGCGGCGAAGTGTTCGAGCAGACGCAAGGTGACGCGCAAGGCCGCCTCGGTGGTCCGGTCGGCAGCCGCCAATTCGGCCTGCACCTCGCCGGTCTCCAGGGTGTGCCGCAGTGCGTGATGCGGCTGGTCGCACTGCTCGCGATCGAATTCGAACACGAACTCGGGATCGACCCTTACCTTCGTGGTATCGAGTTGCTCACGCGCCTCCGCGATCGAATCGGTGTTCATCGAAAGCTGGTAGAGCGTATACGGCAGTGGATTGAGCCTGAGCTCGCCGGCGTCGGCGGCGCGCGGTCCGATCCGTTCCGAAGCGTCCAGGCAGATATGGTGCGAAATACGATCCTGTACGGCGTGCGCATAGATCCCCAGGCGCACCAGTGCAGCCGAATCCCCGAACTGCGAAGCGAGCTTCGAGGCCGGCTGCGGCTCGCCATCGCTCGTGTCCGGCGCCAGCGCCTGCTGCCCCATCGGCGCCGCCCAGTCCACGGAGCCGACCACCCCGAGTTCGCTGATCGACGGCATGCGGCCGACCAGCAGATTGTCGGGTCGCGTTTTGGATTGGTAGCAAGCCTCTCCGGTGGCGTAGTCGCCATTCGCCGATGCTTGCGTAAGCCCGCCCACGCACAGCGGACCGCGACCTTCGGCCCAGTGCCGCAGATGGGCAAGAAACGGCTCCTGCTGCGGATCATCCAGCGGCGGTGCGAGACCGTTGATCAGGCCGTGCCCGGCCGGCGGTGGCATGAAATGAAAGAACACGCCGCCGCCGGCGAAGTCGTTGCGATTGGTGCCGATGATCGAGCGCGTGGACAGTTCGCAGAGCCGCGGCGCCTTCGCCGATTCGCAAGCGCCCGGTCGCACCAGCAGTTCGCCGCCCTCGCCGCGCAGCCACAGCCGACCGGTGTCCACCGCCTGGTCGTATCCGGCGATTGTCAGCGCCGCGCGCGGACCGAAGCCGGCGGCCTGCGCGAGATAGTAGGTCGCGTCGAAATGCACGGTGCTGCGCGCACCCAGGCCGCGCTCGCCGGTCTGCGAACGGGCCGTGGTGAACATGGCCACCGACTCGCAAGCGGCGCCCGATTCATCGGTTTCGCACGGCCGGCTGGAACAGTTCTGCCAGCCACCCTCCTCGGTCGGACACACGTCTTCGGCGAAGGCGAAGCTGGTGTCGGCGTGGACAAGCGCGAGGAACAAGGCCAAATGAACGAGTGTGGACACGGAGCGCCTTCTTTGTGCTGGCTTGGGTTCCACTCCGTAGTCCTTGCGCTGAACGAGAGGGCATTGCTGTCGCAAGCAACGAGCCGGTTTGACGCCGGCTCAGCGACGCACCGTCAATTCGAAGACGCCACCGCTGGCGCCCGCGTAGTAGAAGCGGCCATTGAAGCCCGGCGTCACGATGTTGCCGGGAGCGGGCAGGATGTCCAGTCCTTCGGAACTGGCCAGCTTCTCGCCACTGAACAGGTCGATCCACAACACGCGGTCCTGCGCCAGTCCGCTCAGGGCATCGCCGCTGACCGGACCCAGCTGCAATTGATCCGGCACGACCACCTGCCGCTGACCGGGCGGACCGCTCAGCGCCGGGTAGGCGATGCTGATCGTCGGGCGCCGCCAGCGCGTATCGAAGCCGGTTTCGGGATCGAAGGCCACGGCGGCCAGCTGCAGGGCCAGGGTGTCCAGCGCCACGACGAGATTGTTGTCGTCGTCGACCGCGGGCTGGCTCAGAACGAAGCTGGGCCCAAGCGGCACACCGTCGATCAACTCGAAGGGCTCGCTGCGAAACTGTTTCGAGGCGTCGCGAATATTGATCGCCACCAGCGAGCCGGCTCGCAGGTAGCCGCTGTTCTGAAGGATCACGAAATCGTCGAGAAAACTCGCGGCGGCGGCCGGCCCCTGCCCGGGCTCGACGTAGACCACGGGACCCCAGCCGAGATCGGGCAGTGCTTCGGTTCCGGTGTAGCGATAGCGGTACAGCGAACTGCTGCCGGGCACGTAGATATAGGTCTGCCCATCATGCACGCGCACCGTGACCCGACCCGCCACCGGTTCCGGCAGTTCGAAGGATGCCACCACATCGAGCCGCTGCGGGTCGAGAATCACCAGCGTCGACGGCAATTGGTTCAGCAGCAGATGACAGGCCAGGCCGCCGAAGGTCTGGACGACGACGGCGCGCCTCAGTAGCTGGTTGGCGAGGCTGTAGGGAATCAGCGTGTTGATGAGATTCAGCGGACAGAACGGCGATTCCATGTTTTTCGTTACGAGGCGCCCATCCGGCAGCACGTCGAAACCGTTGTAAACCGCACCCCATTCGTTTTCCGGCAGGGCGCGCTCGGCGAGGATGCGACCGTCCACCGGGTCCAGCTTGTAGAAACGATTTCCGTAGACCGCATAGAGATAACCGTTGCCGTGCGCGGTGACCATGCCGGGCCAGCTCCATTGCGAGGCCGGCTCCTCGTCGTAGAGCGGTGTGCGCCAGCGCTCCTCCAAAGCGTCGGCGTCCAGCATCGCGACATAGCCGCCGAATGGTGCTCCGGCTTTTTCGCCGAATCCGTGGATCAGCAATTCGTCGCGCTCACGCGTCTGCGCGTTGAACGGTTCGAAGTAGTCGCCGGGTGCGCGTCTCGCCTCGATCACGGGGCGTTCCCCCGCGCCGAGTTCCTGCAGCGAGCAGCTGTACTTGAACAGGTGGCTGCGCTCGATGTCGTGATGTTCGAACGGCGCCACGCTGCGGTACAAGGGGCCCTCGCTGGCGCCGACCTGCATTGAGGCCGAGCGTTCACAGGGATCGTCGACGGCAGCGACATCGGAGGCGCCTGTTCCCGTGCCGCAGCCCACACACATGGGCAACAGCACCGTTGCCCATGTCAGCCGCCAGCTCATTCGCCACAACCCAGCGACTCGAAGCTTTCGGTGTTGCTGTACTCGATGCTCGGCAGGTATTCGCCCATGACCGCCGACTCGTTGCCAGGCGCGTCCACGTTCTGGATCGAACCGCTGAACTCCGGACTCGCGAGCAGATTGCGCAACAGCAGCAGGCCGTCCTCGGGATGGTTCAAACCATCGCCGAGCGGCGACCATTCGAGCCATCCGTAGCCGCATTCCTCGCGCGCGTTGTCGGGGCGGTCGGCCGCGCTGCTGGTGACGATGACGTACTCGCGCGCCGCGTTGTGCGGCAGGATTTCGTCGTACAGGCAGCCTTGGGCCTGTACCCGCTGGGAGTAGGTCTCGTAGTTGCACAGCGACCAGTAGCGCAGTTCGCTGGACTGGGCGATGTCGTCGCCCCACAGCGTGGTCCGCGTCTGCGGAAGCCGGCCGCGGATCACCGCGATCTGGCCGAACTCGCGACTCAGGTAGCTGTAGACATAGTTGTTGTCGATGTTGTTGTAGATGCCACCGGTCGCCGCCGGCTGCCCGCCGCACAGCTTGAAGTAGAGACAGGCATACAAGGCTTCAGGGTTGAAATACTTGTGCCAGACGGCCGGATTCTCGGCAGGAAAGCCCTGCGCGCGCAGCGGCTGCTCACGCAGCAGGCTGTATTCGGCGGCAGAAGGCACGGTGGTGGACTTGGGCAGGACTTCGCTGTCGGCGGCCAGCGTGGCGCAGGCCTGTGTGCCGGTCTCGCGGCGGCCATCGGCCATTTCCACTTCCACCTCGGGCAGCGCAACGCCGCCGGTGACTCCGCTCCCGGCATCGGGGACGTAGAGGCGATAGAAGATCTCGATGTGCCCGTTGCGCGGCCGACTTGCGTACAGCGTATTGGCGAGGCGCGCCGAGCTGTCTTCAGGTGGTTCCTCGGGCACCACCACGATACTGAACGCGCGGTCCTGCGAATCACGCTCGGCACCGGCCTGGAAGGGATTGAGCGAACCGGTGTCGGCTTCGGTCTGTGCATCGTTCAGGGCATCGGTCGCGTCACCGTCAGCGTTGTAGGCATTGAATGACTGGTAGCGGCCTTGCGCAAATTCGCCGCGAATATGCAGGCGGGCGCCCTCGGGCAGGGTGAAGCTGGAGGTCCAGTACACCGCGCCGGTATCAAGCAAGGCGAAGTTCGTCTCGTCGGACTGCTGAATGTACGGGCCGGCCCAGAAGCAGCTGGATTGGGAAAAGTCGGGCGGCGCGTCGTCGCTGTCCGTTGCGTCACCACTGCCGCCACAGGCCACCAGCGCGGCGGCGAGCAACAGGCTGGTCAGAAAACCGCTTCGCGGGCATCCGTGCATGACTGGCTCCAAGGAAAGTTGAGTTCACAAATCGCTGCGCCGCGGTCCATCTCAGCGATCAGCGATCCGGCACGACGAAACGCCTTGCGGGCGCGAGCCTGTGCGGCTCAGCCAGGCCGGACTGGCCGTGCGGCGGCGCGGCGCGCTGTGGGGAAGCGGGCGGGGAAGGCGGGCCAATGCCCGCTCAAGTCAGGTATTCGACGGCACGCCCGCGGACGGACGCTCCCGATGAATTCTTCGCTCATGTTGTCGAACCTCGTTTTCGGGTTCGCCGGTCGGCGCCTTCTCCCGGGACTGCCTCGCAGTCCGCGCACCTGTCCGATCCGGCTTCTTGATTTGACGTTATTATACTTTACAGTCAGTTTCAATGACTTTATTGTAAAAATGGAAAACGCCTTTGATAGGCTAATTTTCTGGCCATGATCATGTTCTTCTTTCGGAAGACAGGGTGACATCAGCTCCGGATGAGCCAGATCATCGGGCTTTTACTGTTTCTTAAAACTAATTTTTTAGTGCTTTCCATATAACCCCGAAGAGGCGCACATGACCCTGGAAACGCCGCTGGAGCCTCCGACCACCTTCGACCCGCTCAGTGCTCGGCTGCGGTGCTGCCCGCATGCCCACTACGCACAGCTCAACGAGCATCCCGTCACACCCGTCATTGATCAGCCGAACTTCTGGATCGTGAGCGGCCACGACACCGTTTCGGAAGTGCTGATGGACCCCTACGTCTACGACGGGAAGCCGTTTCCGGAGCACGAGGTGGGCGTGATGTCCGCCATGCCGCCGGAACAGCACAAGCGTCTGCGCGGCGCGATCCAGGTGCTGTTCACCAACAAGGCCCTGGAGCGACTGCGCCCCTATATCGAACGGCGTGTGGAGGACCGGACGCAGGCGCTGCTGCGCGCCGGATCGGGAGACCTGATGGCCTTGTGGGCCAATCCGATTCCGCTGTCGGTGATCGCCCGCATGTTCGGCTTTCCCGATGGCCCGGCGGACCTGCTGCGACTGCACCGCTACGGCGATGCGGCGATCCGCCTGGTGATTCCGTACGGCGGCCCCGGCCTGCCGCCGCCGCGCGGCTTCGCTGCCGCACGCCGACAGATTCTCGGCCTGGCGCGTGCGATGCCGCCCTTCCTCAAGCTGCTATCGCGACTATCGGCCAGGGAACGCAAGGCCATGCTGGATTTTCCGAATCCCTTGGCGCATACCCCGGGCACGCCCTATCTCGGCTTCGCGCACCATCCGGAGTTGATTCACCTGATCGCCGAATTCCAGCTGGAGGTTCTGGATATCTTTCGTGCGCACATGGCCCGGCCCGGCGAGGACGTGGTCGACCTGCTGGTCGGGGCCATCGAACGCGAAGAGCTGAGCCTCAACGAGGCCATGCAGGGCGCTCTGCAGATCCTGGTGGCCGGCTATGAAACCACGGCGAACACGCTGGCCAGCGCGGTGCACCGGTTCGCGACCGAACCGGCCTGGTTGCAACGGCTCAGGCAGGACCCGGAACTGATCGAGCGCTTCGTCGAGGAACTGCTGCGACAGGACGCGCCGCTGCAACGCACCCTGCGCCGCACCACCCGAGCGGTGCGCCTGGCGGGCGTGGACCTGCCGGCCAATGCACAGCTGATCGTGATGCTCGGCGCCGCCAACCTCGACGCGCGACGGTTCGACTGTCCGCAGCGCTTCGATCCCGACCGCGACAATGTGCGCCGGCACCTCAGCTTCGGCCGCGGCATCCACATGTGCATCGGCGCGCAGCTGGCCCGCCTCGAAGCGCGGCTCGCGCTGGGCGCGCTGGTACCGCGCATTCGCGCGGTCGAGCTGATCGAACATGATCCGCCAGTACGCGTCACCGACAAGGATGTTGGCATGTGGGGCTTCAGTCACTTGCCGGTACGGCTGCGCGCCGCGTGAACCTGCGCGCGGCGCCGCCGCAGCGGATCGTGTTGTATGACGCTCCCGGCTCGCCCTGCTGCCGGCGCGTGCGCATCACGCTGCACGAGAAGCGTGTTGCTTTCGAGCGACGCATCGTCGACCTGTCGCGTCTCGAACAGAAGTCGCCCTGGTTCCTGGCCATGAATCCGCACGGCCAGGTTCCGACGCTGCTGGTCGACGGCAAACCGCTGTACGAAAGCCATGTGATCACTGCCTGGCTGGACGAGCTCTATCCGCAACCGGCGCTGTACGGCGACGACGCGGAGGAATACTCGGAAATCCTGCGCTGGCAGTATTTCGAACTGTCGATGTCGCGCTACTACGGCCTGCTGCAGTACCAGCGCCTGCTCGGCCCGCTGCTGCGGCTGCGCGAAGATCGTGGCGCGGCGATGGCCTCGGCGCGCCGCCACACCGGCCGTGCGGCCGACCTTGAGTGGGAATCGCGTGTCTACGACGGACGCGTGCTCAGCGACGCCGATGAGGCCCAGGCCGTATCCGCACTCGACGAGCACCTGAACCGACTGGACGCCGGTCTGGCGGGCCGGAACTATCTGGTCGGCGAGCGGCTCACGCAGGCGGATATCGCGGTGTACCCGCGCGTGGTGATGTTTCCCTACCTGCGCCTGCCGCTGGCCCGCAGGCGGCGACCGAACCTGTCCCGCTGGATGCATCGGTGTGCCCGGCACGAATCCTTCGAACTCAGCCGTACCGCGACCGACCGCCTGCTGTCGCAGCCGCTGATTCCCGCCTTGCTGGCCGTCTCGGGCGATCCCGGACGTGTGGGAAGCGTGCTACGTCGCGTCATACGCCCTGCGCTGCGGCTCGATCCGGTACGGGTCGAGAAACAACTGCTGAAGCTGGAACGCCCGCCCCACCCGATCCGCGCCTTGCCCGCCACCGCAGCGGCGCCGGCCGATCACCAAGCGCCGCGCATCAAACGCGGCGCGCTGGTCCTGTACGGCGCCACCGACTCGGTGGAGTCCACGATCGTGGCCAGGCTGCTCGAGCTCAAGGGCCTGAGTTTTCGAGCGGCAGCGGTCGCCTGCGAATGGGCGGCCGAATTCCGGCCCGGCTTCCGCAGGCTCAATCCGAACGGTGACGTGCCGGTGTTGCGGCTCGGCCGCCACGTGGCGGCCGGCTGGCCCGGCATCGTCGAATTCGTGCAGCGCCACTGGCCGGACGCGTGGATGCCGCAGGATCCGTGGGAGCGTGCACAAGCAAGGATCTGGCTAATCGGCGATCTGGCGATGGCCTACAAGTTCAAGCGCCCGGTGCTTTGGCAGGATGTGATCGCGCCGCGCCTACTGGCGACTGCCGCCTGGCCACAGATCGAGCCGAAACTGCGCCGCAACGGCGCCGACGACGGAACGGTCGACTGGATTCGCCGCGCCTGCGAAGCCCGCCTGGTCGATCAGGCGCAGCGCGCGGCGCATGCTGAACTTCAGCGTCGACGGCGTGACGCAGTGGCGCGACGCCTGCGGGAGTCGCGCTGGCTCGCTGGCACCACCATCAGCCTTGCAGACCTTGCCGAGTTCCTGCGTGAACGGGAGGCCGTGGCTCACGGCTGGCTCGACGAAGGCGCCGACCATAGCGTGCGCGAGTGGCGAACGCGCGTGAACGCCCGCTTGGGAGCCTCTGTATAAGCGCAGCGCGCCGCCACACCGTTCGAGCTATCGCCGCGCGCGCCGCTTGAGCGCTGACGGATCGAAGTAGCTGTCCTTGAACTCGATTTCGAAGTCCGGCAGCTTTTCCTCCATCGACAGGGCCGAGACGAAGTAGCGTTTGCTCTGCAGGTCGTAGATCACCTCGGGCGCGCCGTTGGTGGTGGGAATGAACGGTGCGGTCAGCTGATGCGCCTCCTGCACCTTCCACAATTGGTCGCGGTTGTCGTAGCAGTCCACGATCGCGATCGACCAGGCGTCTTCGTCCACATAGAAGCGCCGCTTCTTGAACTGATGGCGGGTGCCGGACTTGAGTTCTGCGTCCACGATCCAGACCCGGTGCAGCTCGTAGCGCGCATAGTCCTGGTTCAGGTGCAGCGGCGTCAGCAGATCCTTGTACTTGTTGCGCGGGCTGTTGAGCAGATAGGCGTTGTACGGGATCAGGATCTCCTTGCGGCCGACCAGGTTCCAGGTATAGCGGTCCATCGAACCGTTGAAGACATCGACCTGGTCGGTGAACTGCTCGCCGTCGGTCCCCGGCGCCGGATTGTCGTAGCCCACGTCCGGCGCGCGGATCACGCGGCCCAGGCCCGGCGTGAAGATCCAGGCGAGGCGCCCGCCCTCGGAAATGTCGGCAACTTCATGCACCAGCGTGATCTGCCCGGCCAGCCGCGCCGGCGATTCGACGGTGGACAGATAGAAGGCGAACAGGCCCTTGGTATCGGGCTCGTCCGGATTGGCGTACTTGAACTTCACGTCCTCGACGATCTTGGTCATCAGTACATCGCCGTCGGGCCGCACGATCGCCTGGTTGTTGTAGCGCCGCGCCGCAGTGCCGCGATAGCGCAGCTTGTGGTTCCACATCACCTCCGCCCCCGATTTCGGAATCGGAAACGGGAACCCGAGCTTGGCGCCCTTGAGCAGGTCGCTGCCTTCCAGCGAGGCGCGCTGCGCGTTGGCGACCGTCGCGTCCTCGATGAAGTCTGGCCAGAAGGCGCTGCGTGCAGTCGGATACACGATCATCTTGTAGTCCGGGTAACGCTCCAGCAAGGCCTTGTGACCCTCGCTGAGCTGGTCCGCGTACTGCGCCATGTTGGCCTTGGTCACGGTGTACAGCGGCTCGGCGAATTCCGAGTACTGGCGATTGAAGGAATCCTCCAGTTCCTTGGGCCGGTTCTGGCGGATGTCCTCCAGCTGCTCCAGGGTGTAGTTGCGCTGTTCCTCGGAATAGAAGGCCGGGCCGCGCCATTCGGGCACGGTGCCATCCTCGTTGCCGGCGGCAATCGCGCCCACCTTGGTCAGATCCTTGCCGAGCCGGGCGGCCTCTTCGGCGGACACGCCGGCTAGGGCCGGCCACGTCGAGAACAGTCCGCTCGCGGTGAGGCAAACGATCGCGGTCATATGAGCTGGGGTCGGCATGGAAGATCCTCGTTCAGAATTCTGCGATCACGGCGACACCGGCACTGTCGCGGTCGATCTGGATGTTGCGGTTGCCACCGCCGAAATAGCCCTGGTAGTTGAGCTGGAAGCGCAGACCGCGCGTGACTTCGAAATCGATCTGGGTCAGCACGCTCATGCGTCCCTCGACGAAGTTCTGCATCGGGAACGGTGAGGTGCCGCCGACATCGTGCTGAAACAACACGGTGGGATTGACGCCGATGTTGCCGATCAGGTTCGAGTAGTTGGCGCGCAGCAACAGGCGATAGCCCCAGGACGTCGCCGTGGCGAAGCGGTCGGTCTGCTGCGTCGGATTGAAGCTGTTGGGGTTCGGAACGCCGCCGTTGCCGGTGCCGTCGGCACCGGGACTGGCGTGCGTGTTGTCGGCACCGCCATCGAGCTGCAGTTCCGACAATTCGGGCAAACCGATCACGTGGGTGATGCCCACCTCGCCCAGCAGCAACAGTTGGTCCGCGCCAATCCAGCGGCTTTCCAGCGAGCGCAGACCATTGATGGCCAGCTGCAAGACCTTGAATTGTTCGTAGCCGTGAACGGTCTGGCGCGGCTGGATGTCCTCACCTCGGTATCCCGACAGGAAGTCGGGCACCGCGGTGCGCGATCCGGGTATGGTCAAGGTCGGCAGGGCGTCATTGGACAGCAGGTTGATCAGGTCGACGAGCTCGCCACTGACTGGACCGACCACGGGATAGTCGTCCAGCAGCTGCTCCAGGGTTTCCACGCCGATCAGAAGGTCCTGGCGCGGAAACGCCGGCTGCAGGCCGGCAAAGACCACATCGACGATCTGCACCTGCAAAGGCAGATTGTGGTGATAGGCCAGCTCGCCGCCGACCGCCCATTTGCCGATGTTGGTGCTCACGCTCAGGCCGCCGAGCTGCAGCTTTTCCGGGTAGTCCAGAAAGATGTCCAGAGTATCGATCGGGATCGGCTCCAGGCCTTCGCCGGGTATCAGCGTGTCCAGAGTGCCGGAGAAGCCGCGGCAGTCTGCCAGCGCCGCCAGGGCATTGTCGGAATCGCGTGCGCAGGATTCCTCGGCGGCGATCACGGAGGCATATGGAAGACGCGAGTGATACCGCAGGTAGTAGAAGCTGAACTCCGTGCCGCTCAGCAGGTTTTCGGCGAAGTAGTTGAGACGCAGGCCGAACTCGTTGCCGTCGTCGGGGTAGCCGTACTTCTCGTCGAGTACATCGACCGTGGCCGAGGTGTCGGTGGCCAGCGAGGCCGGAAACGGGAAACGGAATTCACCGTTCGGATCTTCCGAAAACTGGCCGAGCCCGGACACCGCATAGTCGCCGCCACCGGCGACGTCGCTGGTCGACATGAACGAGCCGGGCGTATCGATGCGCACCGGGTCCCAATCGAACATCCAGATCAGGTCCGCCGACCAGTTGCCGAACAACGGGCCGGACAGCAGCACCATCGGCAGCGGCGCCTGGATCTCGGACAACTCGGCGCCGGGCATGCGTGCGACCCGCGCATCCAGCGGATTGATCATGTTGAGCGTGTTGAACAGCAGGGTATTGGCCTCGCCCCAGCGCACCGTCTGGGCGCCGATCGAGACCAACCACTCGTCATCGAACACCGGCACGTAACCGGACAGCACCCATTCGCGCGGTTCCGCGCCGAGCGCGTACTCGTCTTCGTAATCCTGCGGTCGGGGCGAGGTCGGCGACTGGTAGATCGTATTGGGATGACGCTCGTCGAAATCGACGTTGGCCCAGTCATAGTAGGCCAGCGCGCTGGTCTTGAACTGCCAGTCGCCCCAACTCGCGGTCAGCGTCGGCACGAAGCGCGTCGTCGCATAAGTGACGTCGCCCTTGTCGTAGTTGAGGTTGCCGTCGTCGCCATTGAGGATGAAGTAACCGCCCTCGGCGTCGACGAGGCGCTGGTTGGGCTCGGGATCGCCGGTGAACGAGATGCAGGCATCCGGAGCGCACAGGTTCTGCTGGCCTTCGATATTGGTCTTGACGATGAAACGGGTATCCGGGTCCTGCAGACGCCAGGCCGCCCCGGTGGATGCCTTGAACTGCGCGTTGAACGATATCGGGCCAAGTTCGTAATCGAGGGCCATGGCCGGCGTCGCCGCGATGCCGGCGGCGATCCCGATCAAACCCAGTACGCGACGCCGACGACGCAAGCACCATCGAAGCAGTAACGCGAACATGAAAGCTCCTCCCTGCCAGACACCTCCGCCGGTGCCGGAGTCCGCGGTCGTCGCGAACGCCGGCTCACCCGCGTTCTTTTCCCAGGTCCGAAAATCCAGCCCGTCGTGCAAGGGCAAGGGCAGCCAGCCTTCCGATTCCGCCAAGGGACCGAAGGCAGCCACCCGCGCAGCGGCTTCGCGCGTTTCCAGAACGGGCAGCATCGCATCGGCGATACGTGCGCGTTCGACGTCGTCGAGGCTCCGCGCATTCGGCATTCCATAGAACCGGGCAAACGCCTCAAGCGCACGCAATGTCTCGATGAGCGCCGGGCGGGTGTTCTGCTGCTCCGGCGGAAGCGTCGCCTGCGCGTACCCGGTCTCGTAGGCGTGGCGCGATGCATGCGCGGGCTGATCGCACTCGGCCTGATCGAACACGAACATGAATTCCGGATCCGCCAGCACCGCGGCGCTGGCGAACTGTTCGAGCGCCTTTGAAAGATCGGCAATATTGATCAGCAACTCGTAAACGACGAACGGAATCGGGTTGAGCAGTACCGGACCCGCATCGGCCGGCCGCGGACCGATCAGCTGCGAGGCATCAACGCAAAGCCGGTGTGATATCCGGTCCTGAAGGACGTGCAGGTAGATGCCAAGCCGCACCAGCGGCGCCGTCGCGACGCCGAACTGGGCATCCAGGGCCGATGCCGGCTGCTGTTCACCGGTGACGGAATCTTCGGCGATCCGCTGTTCCTCGATCTCGCCGGTCCAGTCGACATTGCCGATGAACCCGAGTTCGCTCACGAAGGGAATACGGCCGACGAACAGATTGTCGGGTCGTGTGGCGGATCGGTAGCAGGTCTGCGCGAGCACGTCCGTAAAGCCACCAACGCAGAGTGGGCCCTGCCCCCATGCCCAGCGATGGACATGGTTCAGAAACGGCTCAAGTTCGGAATCGTCGACGGCCGGCGCGCGGCCATCCACCTCGACGCCTGCCGGCGGTGCCATGAAGTGAAAGAACACGCCGCCGCCGGCAAAGTCGTTGCGGTCCAGGCCGCCGAGGGACGCCGAGTGCAGCATGCATTCAGGGGGCCCTTCGGGGCTGTTGCAGGCGGCGGGATCGACCGGCAGCGCACCGTCCTCTCCCCGCATCGTGAAACTTGAGGTATCCAGTGCCTGGTCGTACTGCGCCACGACCAGCGCATCCAGCGGAGAAAACCCCGCTGCCTGCGCGAGGTAGTAAGTGGCGTCGAAATGCACGGTGCTGCGCGATCCACCCGATCCGGCAATGGCGCGCGCCTGCGAGGCGAAGGTGGTGACGAAGGCCAGGGACTCACAGACCAAGTTCGGGTCGTGCGGATCGCACATCGCCCGCGTGCAGGTCTGCCAACCATCGGCGCCACCGGGGCAGACGTCTTCTGCGAACGCGAACACTGCGCTTGCGGGCAACAGCAAAAGACTCGCGACCGCGCCGGTGCAGCAGCTCGGGGCGATCATGCGCATCGAGGCCAAAGGCATCGGCGCTCTCCTCCTTATAATATTATTCTTTGGAGTTTAATTAATGCTGCCGGGCTGTCAATGCCGGTCTTGTCGCGTCAAATGTAAGAAATGTTAAAGACCCGGGGGATTACCCAATATGATTTCGGCCCATGAACCCACCGACAAGCCCGGCCTTGCGCTGGGTTCTGACTTTTGAGTCAAGTGCGCTTGGCGATGCGCCATGATCAGGCGCCCGCCGCAGACGAGCCTATGCGACCTCGTTCACTGCGTCTGCGCGTCGCAGCCCAGCAGGGCGAACTCGCTGCTGTTCATGTACCGGGGTTCCGGAAGATAGGCCTGCATATGTTTGCGCGCATCGCCGGGGGTCTGGGTGGCTTGGACGGCATGCTCGAAGTCCGGCGACGGCAGCATGTTGCGCAGCAACACCAGCATGTCGTCCGGGTGCCCCGCACCGTCGCCGGCAGCAGGCCATTCCAGCCACGCGATTCCGCACTCGGGGCGGGCGTTGTCGGGGCGGTCTTCCGCGCGGGAGGCGACAATGATGTAGCTGCCGGTCTGATCCAGAGGCACCTGCTCGTCGTAGAGGCAGTCGGTCACCTTCTGAGTGAAGGTTTCATTGGTGCACAGGGACCAGTAACGCAGCTGCGCCGGCATCATCAACGGCGCGCCATCCCGGGTTCGGGGCGTGTCCGGCATGCGTCCTTCCAGCACCAGCAACGGCCCGAATCGCCGATTTGCCATCAGCGTCAGATAACCGTTCTGCGGATTGCTGAAGACCCCGCCGCTGCGCTCGGGTTGCCCCCCGCACCAGCCCAGATAGGTGCAGCGCTGGAAGTAGAAGGCGTTGTAGAACGCGCGCCATTCCGGCCGCGATTGCGCAGGAAAGGTCTCGGCCCGCCACGGCTGTTCGCGCGCCATGGTATAGACCCAGCGTCGGCCGGACGAGCTCACCAGCAAGTGCCGATCCACCTGCAGCGCATCGCAGGCCGGCTGTCCATGCAGCACCGAGCCGTCCGCCTGAACCAGCTCCACGTCCGGCAGCCCGGTTCCACCGGTCGCGTCGAGGCCCTGATCCGGCACATAGACCCGGTAGAACAGCGAAACCTGGCCGTCGAAACGCGGGTCGGCATAGATCGTGTTCTCTGCGCGCGCGCCGTCGGGGGGTGATTGGGGCAGCACATCGAGCCCGTAGGCGCGTGACTCCACGTCGCGGCGCACGCCGGGACGGAACGGGTTGAGATGGTCAGTCTCCGGGGAGATCTGCGTATCGTAGATCGAGTCGGTGGGCGATTTGAGACTGTTGTAGCTCACGAACGACATGTAGCGCGCATGTGGATAGCGGCCTCGCAGCCGCAGCCTCGCGCCATCGGGCACGGTGAACCGGGCGGACCAATAGGTGGCTCCGCTGTCGGGGAACGCGGTATTGGTCTGCTCGCGTTCGAGCGTATAGGGCCCCACCCAGAAGCAACCCTCGACCGCCTCTGCGGGATCGATCGGTGTTTCCGGCGCGCCGCAGGCACCGAGCATCAGCGATCCGACGACCATCACGAGGACGAGCAGACGGGCTTCTACCAGCATCGAAACGCTCCAGCGAATGGACGGCACAGAGTGACTAGCGGCGGCTGAATTCATGCACCGAACCTGCCAGCACGAAAACCCGCTTTGCCGAAGGGACCCGAACCATTGCCGTGCCTCATCAGGCCGCGCCCGTCTCCATGTTCAGATCGACTGCAAAGGCATAACGGCCAAGGCTCGCCCGCAGCGCTTCCGCAGTCGCGGCGGGCGCGCGCGCCCGCACCTCGGCGACGATACCGCGACGGCCGTCCTGCCGCACCTGCAGCGATTGGACCTGCAAGCCGGCGACGCCGGCCAGCTCTTCACGGACCAGACTCTCGACTTCGCGCAGCTTCAGCGCCGGCTTGTAGATCTTGCCGACCGGCGTCAGCGGCATCGGGTCGATGATATGGATCGCCTTGGGGCGCGCGGCGCGTTCGCCGATCTCGCGCTCGGTGTAGGCCAGCAGGGCCTGTTCGTCGACCGAGGCACCGGGCTTGAGCTGCACATAGGCCACCGGCAGCTCGCCGGCGTGTGCGTCGGGGCGGCCCACCGCGGCGGCGAGCGCGACCTGCGGATGCCGGTGCAGCGGCTCCTCGATCGAGGCCGGATCGATGTTGTGCCCGCCGCGGATGATCAGCTCCTTCTTGCGGCCGGTCAGCCAGAAGTAACCGTCCGCGTCCTGGCGGCCGAGATCGCCGGTATTGAGCCAGCGCCGCTCGTCTCCGCAGTCGATCCAGAGCTGCGCGTTCTGGGCCGGATCGAGGTAGCCGGCGAAGACATTGGGGCCGGCGATCGCGATCGCGCCCGGTTCGTCGACCTCGGCCTCGCGCTGATAACGGCCCGAGTCGTCGAGGATCAGCACCTTCATGTCCTGATGGGGAATCCGCAGGCCGATCGAGCCGATGCGTCGTTCACCCTCGGGCGGATTGACCGAACTGACGCAAGTGCCTTCGGTCAAACCATAGCCTTCGAGGATGCGGATGCCGGTGGTCTGCTCGAAGCGCCGGAACACTTCCAGCGGCATCGGCGCGGCACCGCACAGGCCGAACTCCAGACTCGATACGTCGGCCTTGCCCAGCGGTACCTGCAGCAGCCCGGCATACAGCGTGGGCACGCCGCTGAAGAAGTTGACGCGATAGTGCTGCACGATCTTCCAGAAGTTCTCGATCACGCCCTCGCCGCGATAACCCTGGGGCGAACCGAGCACAACGTGCGCCCCTTTCAGAAACGGCAGCAGGCCGGTCACCAGGGTCGCGTTGACGTGGAACAGCGGCAGGCCGCAGTAGACGACCTTGCCGAGTCCGACACCATCGTCCACGACGCTGCCGGTGGCCCAGGTATCCGCGATCTCGTTGCGGTGGGTCCGGGTCGCGATCTTGGGGCTGCCGGTGGTGCCGCCAGTGCAGAAATACGAGGCGATCTCGTCGCCACGAATGCGACGCTCGGAATTCAGCCGACTCCCGGATTCGCGTGCCAGCTCGGTGTGAAAGTCGTGGACTTCGGCGGCTCCTACGGCCCGCGGCGGCTTTTCCCGCAAACGCAGCGCCTTGAGCGCGAGCTTGCGCTTGAAGTCCAGATGTTCGGCCAAGTCCACCCGCAGAATGTGCCGAAGCGAGCGAACCCGCGGCAGGAATGGCAGGAGCTTGTCCCACAGGTCCGCGCCCGGCACCGGCAGCGGCGCGATGGTGACCAGCACCTTGGCCTGGGCCGCATCGAGCAGCTCGGCAACCTGCGCCGGTTCCAGCAGCGGATTGACAGCGAAGGCGATGCCGGCGGCCTCCCCACCCCACAGGACGAAGTGCGTTTCCGGAAGGTTCGGCAGCAGGTAGGCAACGACGTCGCCGCGTCCCACGCCAAGTCGGCCGAACAGATTGGCGCAACGCGTCACCTGCTCGAACAGCTCGCGATAGCTGTAGCTGCGGGCACGCTCGTACTGCTTGCCTTCGAGAAAGAAACTCAGGGCCGGCTTGCCGCCGAAGGCTTTGGCGCTGTTGCGCAGCAGTTCGTAGGTCGAAGCCGGCAAGGGCTGGTCGGCGAGGCTTCGGGCTTCGGTGGTGCGCACGTCGTCGAGACTGCGGATGGTCATGGGCAACGGTCCCTGTGGAGAGGATTTTCGAATTTCAAAGCTCAGGCGAGCAAAGCACCGAGCGTGCCGACGACGGCTCCGACGACCACCCCGGATGCGATGAGCAGGGGCTCGTCCTCGCGCACGGCCGATCGCATCAGGTCTCCGTAGGCGTCCGCCGGCAACTCGCGCAGGCTGTCGTGCAACAGGGCCGCGATGCTGGCTCGGGTTTCTTCGGGCAAGCTGATTCCGGCGACCACGGGCGGCCCGTGCCGGGTGATCGCACGCGCTGTGGCGTCGACCAGGGCGTCCACCGACTCGGCGCCGAGCGCCATGCCGATCATCATCGAAGCGCCATTGCTGGCCCGCTCCAGCTCCTCATGCACGGCATCGCGGCTAAGCCGATAGAAGGCGTCGTCGAAAGCGGCGAGATGCTGAATCAGAGTGCCGAGCTGCATCAGGCGGTCGAGCAGCATGAAGGCCAGCTGGCGCGCCGTCTCCTGCTGGTGCCGATAGACGATGCCCTGAATGGCCCAGCCTCCGATCCGGAACGGACGCTTGGGCTCGAATACCGCGTTGACCGCAACCCAGTTGGTCAGCCCGCCAATGAGGCCACCGCCGATACCACCAAGCCAGGGCGACGGCCCCAGCGACCACAGTGCCGCGAACAGACCGCCAGCGAGGCCGCCCACAGCGACGCCGCTCCATTCGATGAAGCGGAATTCGCGACGCCCGGTCTGCCACACGATGTCGCGGAGGATCTCCGGCTCGTCGCGCAGCCAATCGGCCACCAACTGGGGAAAGTCGACATAGTGCTCGGGGTCGCCTTGCAACTGGCGAAAGGTCTGGGCGATCACCCGCGGCAGCAGCGGCCGCATGCGCTGCATCCAGTGCGCGCGCACGGCCGGACGCAGCTTCGCCCAGAACTCGGGATTGACGGCGGAGAGCGTTTCGGCCAGCAACTCGTCGCCGCGCTCGCCGATGGCGGCCTCCACCTGCCGGGCCACCTCATCGACGTCGACCGGTGCCAGGATGGTTCGCAGATCGACGATATCGCCGAGCACACGCTGGCCGAAGGCATAGGCGATGCGGTGCGATTTGCGCGGCAGGAAACCCTGAAATCGAAACGGCCCCAGGCGCTTCTCACGTGCCGGGTTCAGCGTCAGGAACACCGCAAGCCAGTTGGTCGCGCCGCCGACAAGTGCGCTGATCAGCGGAATCCAGAACCAGGCCGTCATCCGAGCAAGGGGTCGCTTCCCAGCTGCAGTCCGCTCCAGGCCTTGCGCCACTCGGCCTGGATGTCGGGCTCGGCCGCCGCGAGGATTGGCGCCAGGCGCTGGCGCTGCGCGTCTTCAATCGCCGCCACCAGCTCGCACAGCACCACCATGCGTCCGCTTTGGGCGGCGCTGCTCAGCAGTTCGCCTATGCGCTGGTCCGAGAAGTTGGAGACCACACGGCTCAGGCGTGACTTGTCCTCCACGTAGCCCGTGGTTTCCAGCAGCGCCTCCGGATCCTTGATCTCGCGGGCGAGGTCTGCGATGACATCGACCGGCAGAAAGTCCACAACCGTGCCCATCACGGCGTACTCGCCGCGCGCCAGGAGCTCGCGGGTCACGTCGCGCCGCAGCTCGGCCGGCAGCGCCGCGAGCAGATCGGAGGACGCCTCCGGCACCATGTGCACCGAAACGTCTGCCTGAAACTCGGTACTCATCTGCCGCGAGACATTGACTGCGCGCTCAACAGACATGTACGGCGTGAGCTGGGCGACGATCTCCGGGCCGAGCACATCCTGCGCGATACGCGCAGCAATCGGTCCCGGCATCAGACCGGAGGCACGCGACAGGCGCTCGAAACTCTTGCGGTGACGTTCCATGCCGGCTGCGGTGATGCGCTTGCGCAGGCGCGTCAGCTCGGCCGCTTCGCAGTCCTGCAGGAACGACAGCTCCGCAGGCGTCACCCTCAACAGCGCCGCGATGCGATTGGCCTCGACCTGTTGCAGGCTCACAGACCCAGAACCTTCTTGATCGGTCCGCGCAGCAGACGCGGCACGATGCCCAGCGACCGCTCGACCGCATCGGCCAGTTCGCGTTCCTGCGATGCCAGCCGGGCTTCGATCAGGCGCTGCAATTTGCGCGCGTCGTCCGGCGCCAAGGCCAGGCCTGCCAGTTCAATATTCGAGCTTGCGCTCACGGACATTCTCCATTGTTGTTCCTGGTCCGGGTCGATGATAGGCGAGCATCGCGACACCCGCGCGGTTCAGGCCAGATCGTCCAGCAAGTCCGCCGGATCGAATTCCTCGCCGAGCGGACCGCTCGTGGTGCGCGGCCGTTCGGTGACCGGCAGTACGTAGCGCAGCGTCACCGGATTGCCGTCCGGATCGCGATAGACGAGGCTGGTGGCCACGCCGTTGCGCACCGCACGCTCGACGCGGATCGCACGCGCGGCGAGCGACTTCCAGGCGGCAGCCAGAGCCGCGAGGCTGGAGTACTCGAAGGCCAGACCGGCAACACCGGCGACCTCGCGCGGCCGTTCGTCCCATTGCGTATCCAGCAACAGCAGACGCCAGCCGTCGGCACTGCGCAGCCAGCACTGGAGCTCATCGCGGAATTCGACTTCCGCGCCGGTCAGTGCGCGATACCAGACCAGCATCGCCGCATGTCGGCGACAGTGCAGTTCGAGCGTGCTCAGCAAGGGCCCCGGGCTCATGTGCCAGTCCTCGTTCCGGAGGGGCTTGGGACGGTCGTCATCGAAGTTCTCGGTTGAATGCCAGGGACAGGTGCTCGAATACCTCGCGCAGGCGCTGCGCGGGATCGGCCGGCAGGGAGCGACTACGCCATGCGACGTGACCGTCCGGCCGGATCAGGACCGCACCGCTGGAATCGACGCCGCGCCGTTCGAACCACAGGTTGTCCTCCGGCGTGGCGTCCGCGCCTTCACCGTCGCCGACGCAGAGCAGGGTCACCGGATAAGACAAGGCATCCCGTGCCTGGCGCAGCGCCTCTTCCCAGTCATCACGCCAGGCGGGATCGACCAGCAGACACAGGTGGTCCGTGCCGATCAGGTCGAGACTCGACAACAAGCATCCGTCACGCTGCAGCCAGGCATGAGGCAGGCGGCAACCCGGCACGGTGGACGGCCGGTAGACCAGGTCCGAGGGGCACAGCTCGTCGGTGGCATGCGCACAGTCCAGACTCAGCGACCCACCGTAGCGATAGCCCAGGTCAACACCGTGCGCCCCGCCGAAGTGCGCGCGCTGCGCAGCCGCTGCGCGGCGCAACTTGCTCCGCAGACGCTGGCCGCGCGCACTGTTGTCGTCGAGCATGCGCAGACGCCGCATGCCGAGCGCGCTGAGGCGCTCGACCAGGCCGAGCTGCCACTTCAGCGGCATGACCTTGAACGGTCGCGACTCCATCATGCGATGCGCCTTTTCGAGGTCTTCCTTGGGCAGGCCGATCAGACGGTTGATCGAGTCCATCTCCTCCTGGTTTTCGACGCTGCGGCTACAGTTCTTCTCCGCGACCGGTCGGCGTTCAGTCTGGTAGCTGTCGAGCAGCGCGTCACCGGCATGGCCGTCCTTGACGGCCTTGAGTTTCCAGACGAGGTTGTGGACGTCCTGAACACCGGTGTTGATGCCGTAACCACCCGTCGGCGGAAAACGATGCGCGGAATCGCCCGCCAGGAACACCGGCCCCTCCCGAAAACGCTCGGCGAGCTGCGCCGTCATCGCCCAATGGCCGATGGCATTGACGCGCACATCCACCGCGCGAGTGCCCAGCGCTTCGGCGATCAATGTGCGCCAGTGGGCCTCGGTGAACTGCTCGGGTTGCTGCGGCGGATGCAGCATCGACATCAGAATCCAGTCGTCATCGAGATGTCGGATCAGCGGGCCGACCATGCGATCGTTGTAGATCCAGTAGATCACCGCCGGCCGGCCGCGAATCAGGCGATCCAGATTGGCCGTGAAATGGATGCTGGCGATGCGTGCCAGTGTCGGCCCCGGCATGGCGATGCCCAGTTGTTTGCGTATCCCGCTGCGTGCACCGTCGGCCGCGATGCACCAGCGCGCGCGCACCGTCTTGCCGCGCGGGCCCTCGACCCCGAGTTCCACGCCACCGGCGGTGATACTGATGTCACCGGCGGCGTGTCCCGGCATGAATTCCACGCGATCGGCCTGGGCCGCGCGCGACCACAGCTTCTGTTCGAGGCGGTGCTGCGGATAGTGCGCATGCCGCGCCGGGCTGTAGCGGATCTGTTCGGCGAGTTCGACATGATCGTGCGTCACCGTATTGACGCGCCCCAGTTCGGGGCCGGCCAGACTCTTGCACCAGATGACGTAGCGCAGGTCTTCGATCGGTGCACTGTCGCTGCGGATGTCGCGTGCCAGCGAGGGATCGATCTGGCGCCAGATTTCCAGCGAACGCGGATTCAGCACATGTCCCGCCGGGTGCCCGATCGGCGCCGCCCGCTGCTCCACCAGCAGGGTCTTCATGCCTTGCTGATTCAACAGCAGAGCGGCGCTCAGACCCACCGGCCCCGCGCCGACCACGACCACGTCATAGTCGTTCGCCGCGACATTCATGCTCGGCACAGGGCCTCGTCCAGGATCAGCAGAGCTTTGCCGTGCGCCGGGCCGCGCTCGGCGCACCGGTGCGCCTCCGATACCTGATCGAGCCCGAAACGCTCTCCGAGCTGCGGCTGCCACCAGGCCTTGTCGATCCACTCATCAAGTTCGCGCAGGCGATCGCCGGATGGCTGGAAGTAGGTCCAGCGATGCTGCTTGCCGGCCAGTTTCCAGCGCAGTCGCGCGGCACCGCCCCAGGCGCCGGCGGCGGCCAGGCCCAGCGGCGCGCCGAGCTTGTCGGCCAGCGTCAGCGTCGGCGAGATCAGGCTGACGTAGCAGCCACCGCGACGCAGCACGGACAGGTGCGGCGCTTCCTCCAGCGCTTCGTCCAGCGGTGCGACGGTGTTGACCACGAGGTCGAGCCGGTCCAGCACTTCGCTGAATTCCTCACGCCGATAGTCGATCACACGGTCGGCGCCCAAGCCGCGGACATAGTCGACATTGCCGGCGCTGCAGGTGCTGGCGACCCAGGCGCCCCAGGCATGCAGGCACTGCACCAGCAGGCTGCCGATACCGCCGGAACCGCCGTGCACCAGCACGCGCATGCCCGTCGCGCGGCCCGGCTCGATGCCGGCTGCGCGCAACACCTGATAGGCGGTCAGGCCCGCGTACGGAATTGCCGCGGCCTGGTCCAGAGCCCGGCTCGCGGACACCGGTGCGCTCCAGGCGGCGGGCACCGCGACATATTCCGCGTAAAAGCCGGACCGAAATGGCATCACCGCCGCCATGACGCGCTGTCCCGCTCGCAGGCCGCGTACGCCGGCACCCACCGATTCCACCACGCCCGCGCCATCGAGGCCCAGAATTCGCGGCCCGCGCCGGCGCAGCCATTTGAACAGGCGTTCGCCGTAGTTGTGGCGCATCATCGTATCCAGCGGATTGATCGAAGCGGCCGCCACGCGCAACAGGATTTCGCCGCGCCTGATTGGGGGCCGCGCGACCTCACGCAGCTCGAACTCGCCACGCACCGGGTCCAGCACCGCAGCCTTCATCACGAGGCGCGGACCACGCGGTTGCGCAGGATGCCGATTCCGTCGATCTCGATTTCCACGAGATCGCCCGGTGCCAGGAAGCGCAGCGATTCGATGCCGCAGCCGTCCGGGGCGGCGCCGGTGCCGAAGAATTCACCCGGCACGACTCGTTCTTCATCCGAGGCCACGGCGATCATCTTGGAGATCGGATGGCTCATCAGCGAGGTCGAGGATTCGCCGCGCAGCTCGCCATTGACCCGCACCTGCATGCGCAGATCGTAGGGGTCCGGGATTTCATCAGCGGTAACGATCCACGGCCCCATCGCGTTGCCGGTGTCGAAGTCCTTGCCCTTGATCGGCCCGACGCCGCGCGGAATCTCGCGCATCATCACATCGCGCGCCGAGAAATCGTTGAAGCAGGTGTAGCCGAACACGTAGGCCATCGCGTCGTTCTCGTCGATGTTCTTGCCGGCCTTGCCGAGCACCACGCCGAGTTCCAGCTCGTAGTCCATCATCTCGGTCCAGCGCGGCCAGATCACGTCCTCGTCGTGACCGATCACCGAGAGGTTGTTGCCTTTGTAGTACAGCGGCTTGGCGTAGAAGCTCTTGGGCAGGCGCACCAGATTCATGCGCTTGGCGAGTGCGCCCACGGTTTTGCCGGCGCGCAGGGTGATCGCCGATTCGAAAGCCTGCTTGACGTGGCGATCGTAGACCGAGAAGCACAGCATGCGAGGCGGCGTCAGCGGCGCGACGAGCCGCAATCCATCCAAGGGCAACACAACGCCGTCCGCCGCGCTGTCTTCAGCTTGGGCCAGCGTCTGGCGTGCCTGCTCCAGACCGGCCTCGCCCGCCTGGATCAATGTGAGCATGCTGGCGAACGGGGCCGATTTTCGACCTGCCGCGGCGGCGAGGTCGATGATCTTGCTGCCGTCACCGTTGAGCGCACCGAGACGCACCTCAGCGTCACGCTGAAAACTCGCGAGCTTCATTCGAGACTCCTTTAAAGAGTGCGCCAGTTGATGGCGCGATAGCCACCGACCGGCTTCTTGCCCTTGGGCGTACCGGAGCCGCGCTTGCGCAGCTCCGCCACCGGCACGCCGGCCTCGAGCTTGGCCAGCAGAACCGCGGGATCGAAGTTCACGCCGATCGGGTTCTTGTCGAACTCCATGCTTAGCGCGAAATCCTGAAGCTGCTCGCGCGTGTCGAAATTGTCGCTCTGGAATTCCAGGCGGTTGCCGTCCGGGTCCTCGTAGTAGATCGATGTGGTGGGGCCGTGGTTGATGCACCACACCGGCTCGATGCCCTGCTCCGACAGGCTTCGCCATTTTTCGAGCAGCTCCGGTAGCGAGCCGAAGTTGTAGGCGATGTGGTCGAGCCCGTAGAACTTCCGGTAGCGTCGCGCGATCGCGATCATCGGCCGCGCCGCGCGTGGCAGACTGATGATCGCCAACCGGTGATGCTCGCCGTCATAGGTCATGAAGCTGAGCTGCTTGTTCTCGAACACCAGTTCCATGCCGAGCGCAGCCCGATACCAGGGCACCAGCTTGTGCCGCTGCGCGGACTTGAGCACGTAGTGCGCGAGATACTTCGGCGCGCCGGGATTGTCGACCCGGCCCAGCCGTTCGAGATCGATCGCGCGTATCGTTTCCTTGCCCATGAAATCGACTCCTCAGGTCACCCGGCGCGAAACCGCGCGCATCGCCATGCGCAGCTTGTCCGGGGTGGGCATGCGTTTGATATTGGCCGAAACGATGCCCTGGGTGAATGCGGTGCGGCGCGAATAGTCGATACGCACATCGACCAGCACCGGCCGCCGCGACGCCGCCAGGCGTCGGGCTTCGATCAGCACCGGCTCGATGTCACGATCACTGTCCATCGCCAGGAATTCACAGCCGGTGGCGCGTGCCGCCGCGGCCAGGTCCAGCGGATTGAGCACAGTGCAGGTCTTGCGCTTGTAAGGCAGTGTCTGCGCCTGCGCGATCTGCGCCAGCTCGCCGTCGCTGAACACCAGCACGATCACGCCCAGCTGCTGCGCTGCGGCCGTCAGCAACTCGTTTCCCGTCATCAGGAAAGCACCGTCGCCGACCACCGCCAGCACCTCTCGCGCCGGGTTGGCGAGCTTGGCACCGATCGCGGCCGGCACCGCGTAACCCATGCAGTTGAAGTCCGTGGGCGAGATGAAGTGCCGCCCCTGTGGCATCGGCAGCAGCTCGGCGGTCAGGAAGGTGTGGTTGCCGTCGTCGGCAACCACCACCGCGTCCTTGGCCCAGAAGGCGTCGACACTGTGGAACAGACGCGCCGGATTGACGCGCTGCGCGTCGCCGCTTTTGCGCCAGTCGTGCAGATAGGCGGCCTTGTCGCGCGAAATCCGGCTGCGCATCGGTAACGCGGAGCGGGCGATGCCGCGCGCGCCCAGTGCGTCCAACAGAGCCTGAACCGCCATGCGCGCATCGGCCTGAATCGCCACGCGGGCCGGATAGTTGCGCGAGAACACCTCGGCGTCGAGATCGATGTGGATCAGGCTTTCAGGCACCTCGACGCTGTAGCTGCCGGTACCGATCTCACCGAAGCGGGTGCCGACCGCGATCAGGCAGTCACAGTTCTTGAACGCCTGACGCGCCGCCGGCGCCGCCGCCAGACCAAAGCTCATACCCGCGTGCAGTGGGTGGTCGCTGGGAAAGCTGCTGAGCCCCTGCAGCGTCGTGGCCACCGGAGTGCCGAGGCGGTCGGCCAGCGCCATCAACTGCTGACGCGCGCCGCGCGCGCCCCAGCCCACGAACAGGCCCGGCCGCCGCGCCGACGCAATCAGCTTGCAGGCTTCGGCGATCAATTCGGGCGCCGCCGCCATCGGCGCCGGCAGGCCGGGCCATTCGAGCAGCCCGCCAGCCTCGCCGCTCATCATCAGCACGTCGACCGGCAGTTCCACATAAACCGGGCCGGGGCATCCGCTCATCGCCTCGGTATACGCGCGATAGATCGTGGTCACGATCTCATGCTGCGATTCGACCCGCCAACGCGCCTTGGTGAAGGCGGCGACCAATGCCTGCTGATCGATATCGTGCAACTGATAGCCGCGCCCGCTGGCGCGGTGTATGCCGCCGGACAGCACCAGCATCGGCACACCGTCGAGATAGGCCTCGGCGATGCCGCTGGCCGCGTGCGTCAGGCCCGCGCCGGGCACCACCAACAGCGTGCCGATACGATCCGTCGTGCGGCTGACCGCGTCCGCCATGAACGCGGCACCGCCTTCGTGCGTGACCAGTACCGGCACGATCGACGAGGACGATGCGAGTTCGTCGAACAACTCGGTCGTATGCACGCCCGGAATTCCGAAGACGTGTTGGACGCCGATCTGCTCCAGCGCGAATCGCGCCAGCCAGGCACCGGTGCGCTTCATGTCTGCCCCTGATTTGACTTCAGGGTATAATTTATTGGTCCCTCTGGATTGTCAACCGCTGCACGCGGCCGGTCGGTTCAGGTCGTTTTCACGCGCAGGCCATTGAGCAGCACATCGACGACCATTTCGGCATGTTCGCTCGCCGATTCCTCGCTCAGGGCATCGAACTCGTACATCTCCGATATCAGGCCGGAAAACGCGAAGAAGCCATTGATCGCACCGCTGACCATGGACAGAAAATGTGCCGGGTTCATTTCGCGCAAACTGCCCTGAGAAGCCGCCGCCTGCAGGAACGACTCCGCAGTCAGGTACATCGGCTTGAGATAGGTTTCCGAAAGCCAGGCGGCCCGGTCGGTGCCACGGGCGACCTCCTGAATCACGATGTTGGTGGCCGCGTAGTTGCGCGCGCAGAAGTAGGTATATCTGCGGATCACCACGGACAGCGCGGCCACCGGGTCGAGGTCCTTCAATTCGAAATTGAGGTTGCGGAATTCGCGCGCCAGCTTCTCCATGGCGTGACCGACCGCCGCCTGCCAGAGCTTTTCCTTGGTCTCGAAGTGATAGTGCACCAAGGGCTTGGCGACACCCGCACGCTCGGCGATATCGGCAATGTTGGTGCCTTCGAATCCGTGATGCCCAAACTCCTGCAAGGCCAGATCGAGGATGATCTCGGTGATCGGCGCCGCCTGGTCGCGCAGGCGCGGCCTTCCAGGGCGACGCCCCTGGGGCTTCTTGTTGTGTGGTCCCACTTTCGACATCAGAGATTTACCCGATTGTTGCAGGCATGCGCCCATGTTTCGGCCGGGCCCCGGGGGACCGCCATGAATAATTTTACTTTGCGGACAATTATTGGCTCTTGCCCATAAAATTGCACCTGGTCGAGCACTGCCTGCATTCAAGCCGGACGCAGCTCACCACCGTCCGCGAAACGATTGTCAACACACTGACCCGAAAACCGGATACAGTGATTCGAGATCAGGCGACTTAAATCATGATCCCGTCAATCCTCAAACTGGACACGGGCGGACTGCCGGTAGCCTGGATCACCTGGAAAACGGCGGTCACGCTCTACGCTCGACACCGCGTCTGTTGGGAGACGGGGCAGGAGCGTTTTGTCATTCGCGGCGGCCTCAACTCCGCGACGGGCGAGCGTTCGCAATTCGAAATCGGCTCCATCATCGCCGTCGCCGACCGTTCCAAGCGCTTCACACACGGCGTGCCCCTGCTGACCAATCGCACGCTGTTCCAGCGCGACCGCAACCTGTGCCTGTATTGCGGCAAGCAGTATTCCACCTCGCAACTCACGCGCGATCATATCCATCCCGTGTCGCGCGGCGGACTCACCGTCTGGGAAAACTGCGTCACCGCCTGCCGCCACTGCAACCAGCGCAAGGACGACCGCACCCCCGAGGAAGCCAACATGAAACTGTTGGCGGTGCCGTACATCCCGAACCTCGCCGAATACCTGATCCTGTCGAACCGCCGCATCCTGGCCGATCAGATGGACTTCCTGCAGGCGTTTTCGCGCAAAATGGAAGCCTGTCAGCCGTCAATTAGGACCGACATTGCTAAATCCCTGCGTCATTGAGCAAATTGGCTCGCGAAAGGGACGGCAAGAAGATCAATCCCTTACACCGCACCGAGGGACCGGCCGACGGCGCCCGAAATAGAGTCGCGCGGTCCGCGCGGATAAACCGCTCGCCTCGAAACCCATCGGCCCAGCTTGCCTGCGTTAGCGCATGGAACTGCAGAGCTGTGCGTGCGAATCAGGGAATGCTCCCCGCCGCTACAGGTACGGACGCATTGATCGCACTGGCGCCCTTGGAGCGAAACATCGATGCAAACGGCTCGCGCAGAGGGACGGAGAGCCGACGAGTTTCGAGGCAGAACGGCAGGACCCATAGCCTGAGACCCGCTGACTTGGGAAACTCGAACACGGGCAGCGGGAACTGGAAGGACGCGGTCTTCGGGTAGATCAGGATCACGTCCCCCTTGCCGCTTAGGTAACTCTGTCCGTAGGCCTGCAACTGGTAGAAATCTCCTTGCGCGAGGCCGTATTTTTCGGTGCCATTGGATTTCAGCTCATCGAGCAACTTCCACTTGGTATCAAGAACCAAGAGATCATGCCCGGCATTGCGAATGAGCAGGTCTGGCTTTAGCCGGAACCAGCGCTGATCCCGATGCAAAACCAGGTGTTGGCTGCGGGCCTGCGCTTTAAGTATTGAAGGCCGCTCTATTTGTCGTGCTAGATGCATCGCAACGAAAGCCTCAAATACCGCCTCCATCGGAAACAAGAGCGACGGAGCGCTGTGCCCGCCATTCCCCGTCAATGGGGATTCCTCATTCAGGATTAGTCTGGCCCATGCCAGCGCGTCGTCGTAGTACCCCATCCCTCGATCAAGTCGAATCCGTTGAAAATCGACTCGGGGTTGCTCGGATACAGGGACATCGGCAAACACGAACCCCAGCTCACGTGCGAGCTGCTGGCTGGCTTGGGAGGTCGACAGCTGTAATGTCCGGTGAAGCGCGGCGTGCAGGAGCCGATTTTCCGGCCGGTCGATTGAAAAGTCGTCGTGCTCGGTAAAGAAGCGCTCGGCCCTGTAGAGATTCTGGCGGAGGTGCGGCGCGATCAGCAGTTTCCCCCGTAGCGCGAGCAGATTGCCTCGACGACCGCTGTAGTCACTGCGAAGGCCCCGCTTGACGACGTGCTGTACCGTTCGAAGAAATTCTCTGACGAAGATCTCGAGCAAAGGCATACGTGCTGCCGAGAGCTTCGCACTACCTGTCTCGATATGGCGGAAGCCTTCCAGGCAGCAGAGCATTTCAATGAGTAGCTTGCGTGCCTCCCTGACACTCCCGCCGATCGCCTTGCCGACTTTGGGCAAAATCTCGATCTGATATCCGTCTGGGGCGCGAACAACGCCGACGAAACTGGTGACCTGGAGCGCGCGCCGACCGCGGCGTTGGGTCAGACGTATCCAAGCAGTATCACCGACGTCAGAGGCGCGCAGGCACTGGCCTTCTAACCATCGAAAGACATGAGGCGGGATAGAAAACACACCTTCGAAATCCGAATTTCCAGCCGTCGCCGCGACCACAGCGTCGAACTCGTAGATCGTGATGCCGTTCATACGCTCAGGCAACGATCAACCCGACAGCGTTTGGTAGATGCCGATGTAGGCATCCGGACGGGAGAACGCAGCTTCCTGCACCGCATATCGCCGTTTTGTGGTGTAAGTATCTAGGCCATGATCGTTGCCGAACAAGCGAGCCAAGTCATCCTCATGATCCTGGCTTTCAATCACGAAGCACGCGGCTTCGGGTTTCTGGTTGTCTGCCAAGACGAGCCGAATCTTTTGCCAGTCTTCGAAGAAATACTCTTCAAGCAAAGGCACGATGCGGTTGCTGAACACCTGCGACAACGCGACTAATCGCTCTTCGCCGTCAGGCACTTGCGCCAGGGCTGTGAAGTACGCGTGCCCGATGCAGTGGTCCCGATCGTATAGCGCCTCGATCCGCTGATTAATGGCCGCCAAGATCCGGGGCACGTGGACAAGCTGAGCGCCGGACGTTACCTGCAAGCCAAATAGAGGAGAACCTGCTTCGTCGCGCGCGTCGGGCATAACGCCTACGAAGTCGAAACGGCGGCGAAGTGCAGTGTCCAGCAGTGCAAGGGATCGATCTGCAGTGTTCATCGTGCCGATGATGTCGACGTTGGAAGGAACCGAGAAGGAATCGCCCGAATACGGCAGCGTCACCGACACCATGTTCTCAGCCCCGTCGCGCTTATCGGGCTCAATCAACGTAATCAGCTCGCCGAAGATCTTGCTGATGTTGCCGCGATTGATCTCATCGATAACCATCGCAAAGCGCTGGTCAGGGGCGAGGCGAGCTCTACGGCAAAGATCCTTGAATACGCCAGAGCGGATTTCATACCGAACCTCGGCAGATTCAGAGTCCGTGTCCAGAACCGGACGCAGTCCTTCCACGAATTCTTCATAGCCATAGGACTGGTGGAACGTCACAAAGCTATGCCGCTGGACGCGGCCAACTGCCTGGGGCCCGGCCTGATACTCCTTTACAAGTGAGATGAGGTCTGAGCATGTCTCCTGCCAATCCCCTGCGAACGTCCATACCGAGTCCGTCGTTTTGTCGAATACCGCCGGCCCCAATCGCAGCTTCATTTTCACGGTTTCTGAATCCTCCACCGTGTGATGCTGCAGCGTTCCCCACAAGGTCTGCGTCACGTTTTGCGTGCGTCCTTTCGATTCGGCAATCGCACGAATGAATGGATGATCGAACAGCTTTCCAACCTTGGCCTTGCCTCCAAGGTCATAAAGTGCCGCAGCGGCACCCTCCCACCAGGTCAGAGTGGCGACGCGATCCGCAATGAGTTGATTGCGCCACTCCTCCTGACTGACCTGATTCATCGGCTGTTCGTAGTCGCGCTTCAGGACTTTGCCGACCTCGTAGGTCTTCCCAGTGCCGGGAGGACCGTAGTAGATGCGGTTAAAGGGAGGCCTCACGATGGAATCCGCGGGCAGCGATTCATCATCCGTGTCTTCTCCCGATTCCTGAGGGTCGTCTCGCAGCTCATCCGGCCAGAGGCCAGCTCTCTCGTTTTCCAGCGGCAACCATTCGTCCAACGCCTCCCCGGCGGAGGCCAACGCCGTCTCAAGGCTCGCAACGAGGTCACTGGTCAGTGGCACTCGGTGCAACTTCTTCAAGGTCCCCACATCACGAGTCGACGAAAGTGTGCGGGTCCGCGTGCCTCTGACGATGCCCAGAACCCCTTCCGCACGTTCTCTACCTGGGCTTTTGCGGCCGAATCGTACTTGCACACCCTTTGTGGCGTGCCACCAGTCGAGGCCGGCGCCATGCACTGATCGGGCAAGACGGCAGAACAGAGCCTTTTCGTCCGGGGACCAGGAAGCGCGGAATATCTGGAATGCGGGTTTCCCATCAAAGTGCTTCAGCACGTCTTCATCGCTAAGGGCCTGCCCAATGCCCAACTTCGCGACGACCTCTGGGTAACGAAGCTGAAATCCCCGAATGGCCTCAACACTCCAGCCGACCAGTTCCGCGAATGGCTTGTTCAAGCCTTCCGCTGCGGGAAGTTTGGCGACGAACGGCGAAGTATTGTCGTAAGCGCCGCGGAGTTTCAGATACGCCTTGCGAACCGCATTGCCCTCATCCAGGCCGACTGTGTCGATCTTGACCACGAAGCCGTCGTCTGCGCTGATTCCAACCGTGTATGCGAGTTCTTTGGGGGCGTCCGCAGACGGATAAATCTTTGCCCAGTTATAGCTGGCGAAGTTGTTGCCTTGATTGGTCGGTCGCTTACGGACGTCGATCGTACCTTGAGGAAAATGCCTCTTCTGGACTTCGCGCGCCCACGCCGCAGTCACCTCATAGGCTTCCTTGAGATCGCTATAGGCGCGCACCTGCTCTGGGTTGGAAGAGTCATGCTTCTGACCCTTCCACTTGTTGAGCAGCTTGAAATGATCGCTGGTGAAATAGTCGGCCATCGTTCTCAGATTCCTTCTACATCGATGCCGTGCTCGGCCAACCAGGCCTTGCGCTGCGCGTAGTCCGGCATGGCACGCTCTACGCGTTGCCAGAAAGCCGGGGTATGATGCGGTTCGTGAAGATGCGCAATTTCGTGGACCACCACGTACTCGGCGATACGCGCGGGAAGGAGGATCGACTTCCAGTGGAAGTACAGCCAGTCTCCTTTTCCGCATGAGCCCCAGCGATAGCCCAAGTCCTGCACTTTGATGCCGGCGGGGTGAACCTCCATGCGTGATTGATAGTCAGCGACGCGGCCTGAAAGCCAGACCCGCGCTCGCTCGCTGTACCAACGGATGAAATGTTCGCGCGCTTCGGGCAATGCGTCGCGACGCAGGGCGAAACGGCCGCCTGACATCTTCAACGGCAGATCCTGAGCATTCACCAACTTGAGCCGATGGCTCCGGCCGAGGTACAGGAACCCTTCGCCCCCCACAAATTCCTTGCGCGGTACTTGTCGCTGCAGCCGATCCCTCTCGGCCAGCTTGGTGTAGATCCAAAATCGCTTCTGCTCAACGAAGTCGCGCAGCTTTCGTTCACTGACGCCGGGCGGCGCGCTCAGGATCAGATTGCCGCTGCGTTCCACCGTGATCTGCATCGTCGTCCGTCGCTCGCTGCGCCGAACGACGAACCGCAGTTCATCGACCTCCATACTGGCGCTTGTCGATTCGAGATCGACATCGGTTTGCGGCGCGGTGGCGTTGAGTCGAGCGAGCATCACGTCAGACCTGCACCAGCTTGTCGTGGTTGGCGCGCGCCTGCTCCATTAGCCGGTCGGCGAGCACTCCGGCTTTTTCAGGATCAACCAGCGGCGGCCTCAGGCGCATCAAGTGTTCGAACAGCTGAGCGCCAAGGCCTTCCTGCGCTGCACGCTTGCTCGGGCTCCAGATGCCACGATTGCTCTGCAGCTCCTGCACCAGCAGGTCGACCAACTCAACCGTGACGTCCTTCAACCGCAGGACCTGAGGCGCCGTTGGCGTCTGTCCAGCACAGACAACGTCAAGCAAGGTTCGCAGGAACGGCGCGCAGTGTTCAGGCAAATCACTGGGCGTGTCGTTGGCACCGGCTTTCCCCGATCGCAGGTCGTCGATGATTTTCTGAAGCTGCGCGATCACCTCGTTCCACTGTTCACCCAGTGTCTTCAGGATGTCGCCCAGGCGCTCCGATAGCTTCCGGTACAACACCGGGTCCTCGTCCACGTGCTTGCGGATGTGCGACCGAATCGCGTGCTCCATCTCAGAGGCCTTGGCGCGATCACTCGCTGCGAGGGCCACATGACCATCGAAGTCCACGTCGGTGAGCTGGATCGGCGGGATCTTGGGGTCCACGCCCAGCGAGATCACATGATCATCGATGAGCTTGCGGACCTTAGCTCCCACGTCCTTGCCGAGAACCGGCGTGTCCTTGTAGCGATTGCGCGATCGCGCGTAGATGTAGGCGAGTCGCTTCGCATCGCCGGAATACGGCAGTCCTTCGGGTCGCGGCAGGACCGTATCCAGAGATGCGAGGAAGGCCTTGAGCTTGACCGCAAACTCCGCGCGCAGCTTCTCGTGGCCCAGCGCTTGGACGCAGGCCTCAGTGTCGGCAAGCGACTCGATGCCTCGCTGCCGGAACAGATCGACCACGCGCAGATGCCGATCACGAAGTACGGGCACTTCGTCCTTCAGGCTGGCCAGCGCACCTTCCACGTCCTCGTCGGCATACGCGGCCAAGGCTTCCTTCAAGTGCTGGGCGACGCCGTAGTAATCCACCACGATGCCGCAGCGCTTGCCGTAGCCCGTGCGGTTGACGCGGGCAATCGCCTGCAACAGCTCGGCCTCGCGAATCGGCCGGTCCAGGTACATGACGCCCTCGATAGGCGCGTCGAACCCCGTCAGCAGCATCGACTTCACGATCAGGAAGACGAGCGGGTCAGTCTTCTGCGGGCGGGCATGAAACAGCGGCCGCTTGAAGCGCTTGATCAGCTGCTCCTGCGCAGCGCTGTCCGTCCAGGGTTTCCAGGCCGGATCGTCGTTGTTGCTGCCAGAGATCACCGGCGCGAACTCGATCTTTGCGAGCGTGTCCCGATAGCGCCAGGCCTGCACCACGGCCTGCAGCTTCAGCGGTCGCTGACACAGCGCCTCGTCGTCCAGTGCCTTGTCGGCTGGTATCAGAGCCTCGGCATCCGCCAGCAACTCGTCGCGCGCCTTGCGCAGGGCCTCGAAATATCGGATCGCCGCCAGCCTGCTGTACGCCACCACCTGCGCCTTGTAGCCGTTCGGCAGGATGTTGGTGACGTAGTGCCGGAGGATGTCGCGCGCCTTGTCGGCGATCAGCGCGGGCGCGTCGAAGATGTGGCCCTTGGTGGCGTACTTCTGCTTGATCGCCTCCAGTTCTTCCGGCGTGTGCTGTCGGAACAGGTCCTCGAACAGTTCATCGAGACTCGCACCGTCCTTGATCGCGCCATTGGCGGTGCGCCCTTCGTACAGCACGGGCACGGTCGCACCGTCGGCCTCGGCTTCCTTGATCGTGTAGCGGTCAATGAACTCGCCAAAGGTTTCGTGGGTGCGCTTCTTCTCACCCATGATGATCGGCGTGCCGGTGAAGCCGATGCGTGCGCAGTTCGGCAAACCGGCCAGCAAATTCGCATGCAGGTCACCGGCCTGGGTGCGATGTGCCTCATCGACGAGCACGAGGATACTGTCGTCCTCGTTGAGCACCTCGAATTTCTCGTCCGCCTTGTAGCGCGCCTTGGGCTCTTCGATCTTCGGAAGATCCGCCGCGGTCAGGGGCGCATCGCCAGCAATGTCCGCATCCCGATACTTCTGGATGGTCGCGAAGATCAGTCCGGGCCCCTTGCGACGCGCAAGGGTCTTCACGCCCTGCGTGCTGTCGGCAACCTCCACCGTCTCGCCGGTGAGCGTTGCGGTCACCGACAACTGGCGCTGCAAGTCCTTGCGATCTGTGACGACGATGACCTTGAAGCGCCGCAGCTCAGCATCAGCGCGCATCTTGCGCACCAGGAACACCATCGTGAGACTCTTGCCCGACCCCTGCGTGTGCCAGATGATGCCGCCGCGCTGATCGTGCTCCCCATGTTGACGGCGTGTCTGTCCGGCCTTGAGGCGCGCAATCGCGCGATTCACCGCGCGGTATTGCTGGTAGCGGCAAACCGTCTTGATGGTCTGGCCGCCGGTCTGCATGAACAGCATGAAGTTCTTCACCACATCCAGCAGATGCGCCGGCGCGAGCAGGCCCGCAATCAGGCGCTCCTGCTCGGACAGGCTGGATTTTCCAAGCGCCTGCGCCACATCCGATTCGCTGCCCATACCGTGCGGGCCGACCACGGCCTTCCACTGCGCAAAGTGTTCGAACGTGGCGCCGATGCAGCCCACGCGCGCCTCGTCGAAGCTGGTGGCAATCAGCAACTGGTTGGTGGCGAACAGCGTTTCGTTGCCTTCGTTGTCCTCAACCTCGAACGCGGCCTTGCGCTGGTTGCTGTAGCGGCGCAGCTGGTCCACGGCTTCGGCGAGCGGCTCGGGCACCGAGGGGCTCTTGCACTCCACCACCACGAGCGGAATGCCGTTCACCAGCAGGACAAGGTCGGGGACGATGAACGCCTTGGCGCTGTTGTAGCCGGGCGGACAATCCACCCGGTACTGATCGATGACCGTGAAGCGGTTGTTGGTCGGCGTATCCCAGTCGATGTAGCGAAGCGTTTGTCCGCGCCCGCCATCCCAACCTGGTAGTCCCTCGACAGTGAGGCCCTTGATCAACAACTCGGTGGCCTTGTCGTTGGCCTCCATCAGCTTGTGCGTTCCCAGCCGGGTAATCGCGGCGATGGCTTCAGAAGCGCGATCATCGTCCAACCAGGGCTGTCCGTTCGGGCCCGGGTTCAGCGCGCGGAGCTGCGTTCGCAGAACGTCCTCCTGAATAACTTGCGTAAAGCCGGTTCTTCCGGTGGCGGCGGGCGCGTCGAGATTGCCCGCCGCATGCACCCAGCCCAGGCTTTTGAGCTGAGAAATGAACCGCTTCTCTACGTCTTCAAGTTCCCAGCCCATGACTTCCCCAGGTTTGGCTTCCGCCTTATCGGTAGGCCGGCTCATAACGGCCCATAACCACCCATATCAGCTCATAACTAGCTATCCCGATGACCCCGGCGTGTAGCTTGCACCACGCCGCTCGCCCTGCTGAACCAGAGCCCCGCGTGCTTTCAGTTTTTTCAATAACTTGGCGGCTTGGTCGCTGGAGAGCCGGCATAGCTCCATGACCTCCGCGCGCTTCACCCGACCGTGCTGCCGCACGTAATTCAGCACCATTTGCTCATGCTGAATCGGGGTAAAACCAGCCTGCCGCGTATACGCCGCCTTGTCACCCACAGCCTGGTAAACGCCGGCAGACAGGGTGTAGCTGCGCGCCCGCGTCGACCCATGCGCCTCTACCAGCCCTGCCTCGCACAGAGCCTCCAGCGTGTGCTTCGCACTGGCAGCATCCCGCTGGATGCGCCCCGCCAGCTCATCCGCCGTGACGCGCTTGAGTTCACGCACCGCTGCCAGCGCAATCAAGCTGTCGATCGGCAGCTCCGAACCACGTCTACCTTCTTCCTCCACCACCAGCCGGCGGAAGTCGAGATCGGCTGCGTCCGTGCCGAGCCGGACGATCACGCTGTTTGCATCCGTACGCGAATAGTCCGGCGCCGGCCGCCCGAACTTCAGCAGCCCGCGGAAAATCTTGTCCACGCCGCGACCCGAACGCTCCACCACCCCGATGCGCTTCATGGCATCGGCCAGCACGCGGTTGCGCGGTCGGGGCTCGGTGGTGAGCAGGTTCGCCAAGGTCACTCCATCCATCAGCCCGCCCGGATTGCTGACCACCAGCGCCTCGTTCTCCAGCCGTACATGCACCGCGCCCAGACGGTGGTAGTCGCGGTGAATCAGCGCATTGGCCACCGCTTCACGGAACGCGCCCAGGTCCACCTTTGGCACCGGCACCCGGAACAGGCCCACCTGCAACTCCTCTTCCGGGTTGTAAGGCCGAAAGTTGGTCTCCAGCCACTCGATGGCATGCAGCAGCGGGACGTTGCGGAATTCGTTGAAACGCACCGCCTGCTCGGCGAGCACCTGGAACGCGAACTCGTGCGTCGGCACGAGCCGGCGCAGCGCCTCCTCGCGGCCGATGATCAGCAAGCCCGCCAGACTCGGGACGCGCTGGCCATCGGGTAGGCGCACCGATAAGCCCAGCGCGCCATCCATGGCCTCGTCGTCCAGCTCCAGCAACACGCGATCGCCGCCGTACTTCTGCACCGCCTGGCGCAGACGCTCGCGCTCCAGCGGATTGAAATCGGCGAGCGTGGCACCCGCCACCGGTTGTGCCGAAACATCGAGCAGCCCCAAGGTTGCCGCGCGGCTGCTGCGGTCATGCGGCAACATCGGCACGCACTCCGGCGTGCCGTCATGCTTGAGGCGGCGACGCACATATACGCCGGACGCCGTGGCTACCTCGCTCGCGGCCTTGGGCACGGCAATACGCGCCACCGCAACGCCATCCAGAGAGAGGGCTTCGACCGTGACGTTCAGCGACGGCGAGGTCCTGGCCGCCACCAGTCCGGGCAAGCCAACTAACATCAAGTGATCGGCGTGCAGGCCCGTGGGTGTGCCGTCGTCCTCCACGCCCAGCCACAGCTCGCCGCCGTCGGAGTTGGCGAGGCAGACCAGCGCCTCAACCAGTTCGTTATCCGAAAGCCGCTTGCGGTCGCTCTTGAACTCGACCGTCAGGGATTCGGAAGGCGGCAGGCGATGCGTCACAGCGCGGCGGCCTCCAGCAGTGGCGTCACGCGGACACGGCCGGTGAGGAGGTCATCTGTGAGGCCAACGGACAGCTTTGCTAATTCATTGAGAGTTGATTCTTCCTTCTCGATGCTCTGGTCGGCATCTGCAATCCCCTTACAGATGACAGTCTGTTCATCAAGCGGAGGTAATGGAATTACGAACTCTCGAAATTGCTCCAAGTGAATATGTTTAAGACCAGACCCACCTGACTGAGCCCCCATTTGGGCGTGATAGTGCTCAGAGTCAAAGAACGCCAGAAGCAAATGCGGCAGCAGTCTTGTTACATCCGGTCTTATTTGAGCTACTGAAACAAAAATGCTGAACTCAGGGTGCGCATCGTGAACGATCCGCGCAACACCTAAGGTGCCGTCCTTAGTAACAAGGACATCTCCCGGCTTAGGGTCTGCACGCTTGCAAAACTCTCGATGATCCCTCGCGGATATGTAGTTCAGCGATGCGAAACTAATATCTTGCGATGCAGTTAGATTTTTAATCGTAATAAAGGGAATACCTGCAGACACGTATCGCGGCGTTTGGTGGACGCCATCCACAATTTTCAGTGCAAGCCTACCAAGACGCTCCGACGCCCAGTCTTTTGGTATCCACCCGAGTGATGATTGCTTATAGAGATGTGGCGCTTCGGTTCTGGGTGGCCGCAGCTCACCGTTGGCGTCGATGCCGCGCGTCAGCAGATCGTGAAGCAGGCCGTGTTTGAGCGCCTTCAACTTCGCAATGACCGCCTCGGTATCTTGGATGGAGGCCCTGACAGTCGCGAGAATTTTTGCGATCTGCCGTTGCTCATTAAGCGGTGGGAGGCGCAGTGGTGTATTCAATAAAACGCCGTTCGCGAAATTGACCTGCGACTCGGCCATCCCGGTCGTACGATCATGAATCCACTTCTGCGGAATCTCACGAGCGATTAGACCTGCCATAACCGATGGCTCAACCAAGTCAAGTCTCGGTCGCAAACCAATCATCTTTCCCGAGACAATTAATTGGCGTCGTGTCGAAGTGACATGGCATACAACGCCGACCCTGTGTCGAGGGCCCGCCTTGGTTACAAGTACATCTCCATCCCGTACTTCCAGTTCGTTTTTATTCCAAAAAGCCTTAGGCAGCACTTTATGCGCGGTTTCATCCCATCCGCCCCAGGTAATTGCAGTGGTTTTCAGGACGCCCCATTCTGCATCTTCAAAGATGGGTCGCTCTTCGCAATCCGGGCTAGGGCCGCAGAAGTGACCTTCAACAAGGTCGCTCACGGTGCATTCTGTCCAAGTGGCGTCAGACATAGCGCAATCCCTTCAAGAATCCCAGCATCGAAGTCGACGCGGCATCGCGCTTGCTCACGATTTCGCTTAGCGTCACCCGATACTTATCCCACCAATTCTCAAAGTCAGCGATGATCTGCTTGCGCTGCGCGGCGATGTAGCGCTCGATGATGGATCTCATGTCGTTGTGCAGGATGGTCAGCAGCAACTCGGCCGCAGCTTCCGGCGTGAGGCCATCCACCGCCTGGTTAATGTGCGCAGTGAAGCTCTCTTTCTTCGCCTTCAGTTTCTTCTTGACCGCGCTCAGCTCCTTCTTCCATTCCTTGAGCTGGGCTTCGTCTACAGCGTTGTCTTCATCTGCGTCGTCAGCGCCGCCGCCTTCGGCAGCTGCATCGCCTTCTTCGCTCTCCGCATCCTTGGGGCTTGCCGCCTTGATCTGGCTGTCCAGCTCTGCCTTCTTCGCCTCCAGTTCCGTGATGGCCTCGACGAAGTCGCTCATCAGAAACTTAACCAGCTTGTGTTCCAGCGGGCTCTCCTTGCTGGCCTTGTCTTCCATCGCGGTGACAATGCTGGTTCGCCAGGCATCAACCACACCCTGAGCGCCCCGAGCCATCAGGGTGAGGAATTCGTACTTGGTCTGGTACCAGAAGCCGGCGACGATGCCGCGCACCTGGAAGGGGTCGAGCAGGCCAATGCCTTCCAGGCTCTGGCTGAAGCTCTCCAATAGGTCGCGGCGCAGCGCGACCAGGCTGGTCAGATCGTTGATCTTGCCTGCCAAAGCGATAATGCGGCTGCGGTGCTGCGCCCACCATGCTTCGAAGGCCGCGCGGATGGCGGCCTCCTTGGCGAGCAGCCCCGGGTTGGCCTCGATGGCGGGCTTGAGGTCCTGGCGCTTTTCCAATGCGGGACGGAAGTCGAAGTACTTGGCGTCGCGCTCGACGAAGAGATCCAGTGGATTCAGGCCGTGCGCATTGAACAGCGCTGCCTTGGCCTCTACCTCGGCCTTGGGCACGCCGCCGACCAGATGCGCACGCACATCGTGCGGCTCGGGCGGCGGGGCGTTGTCCGCATAGCGCCGGATGTTGAGGTTGTAGCCGTTGGCCTTGAGCGTGGCGTTGTTCACGATGGCCGAGAAGCCTGGAATGGCCTGGTACTCGTCAAAGCTGTTGACGATCTTCTCGATGTGCTCCGGCATCAGGTAGTTCTGCGCGCGGCCTTCGAAGAACTCGCGGTCGGCATTGATGAAGAGCACCTTGCCCTGGCGCGGCGCGGGCTTGCCACCGACGCGCTGGGCACCGTTCTGCACCTGCTGGCGCATCACCAGAATGCAGGCCGGAATGCCGGTGCCGTAGAACAGGTTGGGCGCCACGCCGATGACCGCTTCGAGCAGATCGTCCTCAATCATGCCGGCACGGATGGCGCCTTCCTCGCCACCGCGGAACAGCACGCCGTGTGGCATAACGGTGGCCACCATGCCGCCGTCGCGCGTCACGGCCAGCATGTGCTGCAGGAACATCAGGTCCGCCTTCTTGGCGCCGAGTGGCACCTGGCCGTACTTGAAGCGCTCCGGAAATTTCGGTGCCCAGGCCGGCGTGCCGTCCGCATTCTTCTCGGTGTTACCCCAGTTGATGGAGAACGGCGGGTTGGTGAGCACGCGGTCGTAGCGCCGCAGCTCGCCGGACTCAACATGTTGCGGTTCCGCCAGCGTGTCCTCGTTTTGCAGGTCGGCGGTACTGATGCCGTGCAGCAGCATGTTCATCTTGGCGATGGACCAGACCGTGCCGTTGAACTCCTGCCCGAACAGGCTGGCCTTGCGACCGTCTTCGCCGTGCTCGTCCATGAACTCTTTGGCGGCGATCAGCATGCCGCCGGACCCGCAGCAGGGGTCGTAGATGTCGTGGTTCAGTTCGGGCTTGATCAGCCGCACCATCATGCGGACCACCGAGCGCGGCGTGTAAAACTCGCCGCCCTTCTTGCCGGCGGAGTCTGCGAACTCCCCGATGAGGTACTCGTAAGCAGCGCCCAGAAGATCTGGAAACTCGAAGTCTTCATTGCGGAGCCGGAACTTGCCGAAGTGCGTAATAAGCTCACGGAGCTTGATGTCCTTGATCTTGCTCTGCCCGACCTTACGCGTGAAGTCGATGTGCTCGAGCACGTCGTACAGGCTGGTGTTGGCGGTTTCGATGCCGGTAAGCGCTTTGTTTAGGAAGTCGCCGACGTTCTGGTGCGCGTTGTCCAGCAGGTAGCTGTAGCGCGACTCCTTCGGCACCCAGAAGCTGCCTTCCTTCTTGTACCAGCGAATGTTGTCTGCCGACGCTGCCGCCTGCTCGGGACTCTCGCCGCCGTCGATGCGTTCCTGGACGATCTGCTCGCGACGCTGCTCGAAGATGTCCGAGCAACGCTTCAGAAACAGCATGCCAAAGATGTATTCCTTGAATTCCGAAGCGTCCATCTTGCCGCGCAAGATGTCCGCAGCTTTGAAGAGATGACGTTCGAGCTGAGGCAGCGTTAATGGCATGAGTTTTCGTTTAGGCGGTGCAATTGAAGATGCGGGTTCGGCGCTTTTCTGCGCTCTGGTGGTTGCGACAGGATGCAGGAATAACGCGTGATCCGCGGGCAGCTCAGCCGGGAGGGCGCTTATCGCGCTGAAGTGCCTTGCGCTTCGTGAGTGGGACGATCTCAAGTTCGTCAGACTCTGGTGCGCCGGATATGGAGATACTGAAGTACGTCTTGGTATCGCGCGGCTCCCCGAAAAGATATCGCGCTTTTTCCAGCAACTCTTGCCATCGGTCTGGAATCTTCCCAGTCACAAGGTCCTGCCGCCCGCCTGCCTTCTCCGCCATGAGCGCAGAGAGAAGCTGGTTTCCGTGACCGAGAAACCACGCCAGGTTCGAGTCTAGCTTGAGCATCGGAATGGTCGCATTTTCCTTGCGGATCGCCGAACGGGTTCGGTTGCCGTTACGCCCATACATTCGCGCCCGGGTGCGCCATTTGTCGTGATCTAGGTCGGTATTGCCCTTCTCGTGGACGTACGCATGAAGCCAATGTTTAGGCCGACTGGGATCCCACACGTTCTGCAGAAGCCGCAGATCAATCTGATCCATCAATAGACGGGCCAGATAGGGCTCGTCTACAGCCCTGCCTAACGCTTCCGTGCAAGCTTCTAGAGCATCAAGGTAGACCTGCGCGTGAGCGTACTGCGCTCGCTCGCCCGCCATCCTGCACTGCAGGGCAAGGACGAGGATGGAGTAAAGCGAGCCCTCAATCGCGGCAACCTGGGCGCCGTGTCGAACTTGTTCATCGTCGCCCGGACGCACGGGAAACGATGTACCACAAAGCTGCAGACCCAAGCCGATGCCCTCAGAAGTCAGCTGAGCAATGCCCAGGTGATCCATGCCTCCGAAGAGGGCGGATGCGACCTCTTTCGCGCTGGGTGGGCGCCCAGCCGCTAACAGATCCCATAACGGATTGAAGAAATCATCGCGGGCAGGTTCGCAAGCGGGACAAACTTCCGCTGCCCATACAGCCAGATGCACGCTGCCCCGGTCATTGGAAAGACGGACTTCGGCCAGACCATCTCCCCGCCGATAGATCTGATTGAGCACTCGGCGACAGCTGCCTTTAGCTCGGCCACGGGTACGCACCTCATCCAGAGACAGACCGTCCAACAGCAGCATGTCGAGACGGTCGAAGCTCAGCCCGGAGGCGAGCCAGACCTGCTTCGCCCACAGGGACGCGCGACATCGTTCAGATAACTCACGAGTAGGGCGACCCATATGTGCTCAGGCGGTCTTCTTATGGAGTCATTTATCTTGAGTATCTGCGTATTTCTTGACTCCATCAATCCCGGAAGTATGGGAACCAGTGGCACCGGCTTCGAAACCGGGACGCGGTGATCAAGGAGGGGTATCGAGACGGCGGAATAGCTGCTCGAGCATCGGGTTCGCGTCTCGAGTAACCAGGCCAGCGGCACAAAACCTCAATGCCTATAACCGACTGGAGATGCCTCATGACTAACTCGACCCGACTCACTACGTACTTCTCGCCCCGCAGCGGAATGTGTCAATGCTTTGAGACAACGGCGGGTTTGAATTTAGTGAGTTTCGGTGACGGGTGCTGAGCTGGATACAGGGTTCTGGCGGGGTGGGTTGATGTAAACCTTGTCGGGCACGCGCGGTGGTTGGGGTACGCGGCCTTTGAAGCGGTGCTGGTAGCGATCAAAAGCGGCGGTCAGGGTTAGCGCACGCTCGGCGGTGATGCGCGGTGCGTGGCCGTGATGGACGGCGGCAGGTGTCATCAGGCCGATGCCCGTGTGGCGATGATGGTGGTTGTAGTGCTCGAAGAACGGCGTGATGACGTCACGGGCATGATCGATGCCGGCAAAGCAGGCGGGAAAGTCCGGGGCGTATTGGGTGGTCTTGAACAGGCTCTCGCTGTACGGGTTGTCGTTGCTTTGCTGGGGCCGGGAAAAGCTGGCCTCGATGCCGAGATCGACGAGCAGCTCGGCCAGCGTCTTGGATCGCATCGGCGCGCCGCGATCGGCATGCAACGTGAGTTGATCCTTGGGCACCGCCTCACGCAAGGCGGTCTGCTCAACCAGCTCGCGCGCCAGCGCGGCGGACTCGCGTGTGCTCAGCAGCCAGCCGACCACGTAGCGGCTGTACACGTCGAGCACGACGTAGAGGTACACGTACGTCCACTTCACCGTCGTCCGAGTCACCCTCGTCGACGCCTTGGGCTGGCGCCGACGGTACAGCGTCGCCCGCGACAGGCCCAGGCCGGTACATGCCCGCGCCACGCCGACCATGGCCGACAACGCTGGTAACGCGCTCATGGCTGCTCCTCACTGCTCGGCAACCCCAGCAGCGCACACAGTTTTTTTGGGCGTCGATGATCGCTTCCGCTTGTACCAACCGCTTTTGTGCACGGGCCAGGTCACGTTCGAGCTGGTTGATTCTAAGCTTCTCCGGGCGCGTGGGATCGGGCTTGCGTCCGCGTTGCGGCTCCGGCGTCTGCGCGTCCAGCGCCGCGACTTGGCGACGCCAATGAGTCAGGTGCGAGGAGTACAGCCCTTCACGGCGCAGCATCGCGCCAAGCTCACCGTCCGGCAGTCCGGCGGCCAGCGCGACGATCTTGCGTTTGTAGCCGAGCGTGAACCGCCGGCGCGTCGCCTTGCCCGGCACTTCGGTTGAGGAATGCACCGTGGTCGAGGATCCTGCCGCCGTGGCCATGGAAGACGTGGGGAAATCATTGATGCTGGGGTGTCCATGAGAGGAGCCTACCTTCAGTAATAGCGATGAGGTAGTTGTCTCAGGTCACATTGGCACGGGGGGCACCGTGATGTGCGATGGGCCGAATTCAAAGATGTCCTTATTCTTTAGGAGCGCGACGCAAACGCTAATGGCGTCGCCATCGCCAATGAAAGCGAGGCGCTTACCATCTGCCCAGCGGGCAACCATCTCGCTCTGCAGAACCATGTCGCCCGTCTTCATATAGATTTGATCGACATGGCGTAAAGGGCGGGGCCGATTCTGTACGTTGTTAGCCGCCCTATTTACCCTTTCACAAGCCGCTGTCGCCTGATCCGCCCATCGCGGCATTTCGGGCGACATCCCATTGCAGCAGCCGAGCACATCCATGCGATTCGCATTGTTGATCGTCGAGCCCCGCGGCCAACGGGAAGCTCGCAGCCAGGACGAAGGCGAGGCCGCCTACGCGAGCATGCAGCGCTTCGCCGAGTCACTGAAGGCGCAGGGCCTGCTGATCGCCAGCGAATCCCTGAAATCCGATCACGATGGTCTGCGACTGTCCGTGCGTGACGGTCAGCGCCGCGTGGTCGATGGCCCGTTCTCCGAAACCAAGGAGATGATCGGGGGCTTCTTCCTGCTCGATTGCGGCAGCCGCGAGGAAGCCTTGCGTATCGCCGAACAGTGCCCGGCAGCGGCCTGGGCCAGCGTGGAAGTGCGCGAGCTGGGGCCGTGCTTCACGTGAGCGCGGCGCCGATTCGCATCCGGCCCTACGAGGCACGGGACGCGACCGCAGTGACGGACATCTTCTACGATGCGATCCATACCGTCGCCACGCAGTACTACAGTCCGGCCCAGGTGCAGGCCTGGGCACCCCTGCCCAAGGACTATGCGATGTGGCGGCAACGCCTGCGCGCCAAGCCGCCACTGGTGGCACTGATCAGTGCGCAGATTGTCGGCTTCACCACCCTGGAAGCGGACGGCCATATCGACTGGACCTACACGCATCCGCAGCATCAGCGACGCGGCGTCTCGTCGGCGCTGTATGCCGAGCTGCAGTCGCGCGCGCGGCAGCAGGGAATCACTCGCCTGTACGTCGAGGCTTCGTATCTGGCACGGCCATTTTTCGCCAAGCAGGGGTTTGCGACGCTCCGTCGCAACGAGGTGCCGCGCAACGGCGAAACGCTGACGAACTGGTCGATGGAAAAGCGTCTGGTGGACGGGGGTCTGCTGGCGGACGGGTCGCCTCAGGCGTCCGGCGCGACCTCCACCGCGAGACCCTGAAGGGCTTCGCTCAGCTCGATCTGACAGGACAGGCGCGAGCCGGGACGCAGTTCCACGACCTCGGCCAGGGCTTCGAGCATCAGGGTTTCGTCCTCGCTGCGCGGCGGCAGACGATCGATCCACTCGTTGCCCACATAGACATGGCAGGTTCCGCAGGAACACATGCCGCCGCAGGTGCCGTCGACGCCGGTGCCGGCATCTCGCAGCAGCTCCATCAAAGGGCGACCCTCACCTCCCTGCAGCGTTTCTTCCTGGCCATCGCGTCCGGTCACCCGCACATCAGGCATGCACAAACTCCATCATTCGTCGGCGCATCATCGGCGAGTTCCTTGGATGTTCAGATCGTCTCAAGCTGTTCCTGCCCGGAATAGAACTGCTTGAACCATTCGCGGTAGCGCAAGATCGGGCCATCGCCATCGCACAGCAGCGGATTGGGCCGGTATTTCTTGTTGTTCCAGACGATGAAATCCACGCTCTCGAAACCGGCGCTGTCCTCGCCGTCGGCCTGCCCGATCATGTGATCCACGATCTTCTTCGCCATCACCAGTTCCTTGGAGCCTTCCGGATACTCGGCATGGGTGAAGCTCATGTTCATCTGACTGCGTTCGGCGGTGATCGGCTGGGTGTAGGAGATCATCGTCGCGGTAATGCCTTCCTGCGTGAAGTGGAAGACATTGAGCCCGGGGCCGTAGCCCTTGCCGACGATGTAGCCGCCGGCCATGTCGATGTGAATGATGTGATCCTCGAAGTTGACCTCGGCCGGCGGTATGCCCGGCGCGCCATGCAGGAACTTGAGGTGGGCGAAGTCCACGCCGTTCTCGGCGATTTCCTGAATCGCGGTATTGACCGGCCAGGTGCCGCGACGCGGCTCGACGAAGCCCGGCGTCTCCAGCTGCGGAATCGCCGGCAGGTCCCAGGACGGTTCTTCACAAGCCGGGTGATACCAGGCCCAGATCAGACCGTAACGCTCCTGCGCCAGCAAGGTCCGCAGTATCGCCTGCTTCTTCACGATCGGCGGCGTGAGCTTGCCGTAGGGAATGTTCTTGCACCAACCGGCGGTGTCGTATTCCCAGTGATGGAACGGGCAGCGGACATGTTCGCCGACGACCGCGCCACCATGGCCGATATGCGCACCGAGATGCGGGCAGTACGGGTCAGTGAGCCCGACCTTGCCGGATTCGGTGCGGAACAGCACCCATTCCTGGTCGAACAGTTCGACGTTGCGCAGCTCGCCGGGCTTGAGACTTTCGGAATAGTCCACGAAGAACCATCCGGTCGGAATCGGGAACGGACAGCGTTCCAGACTCTGGGATTCGAGCAGCATCTTGAGATTGATCGTGGCCACGAGCTTCGTCCTCCTTCGGCTGGCCGTCGATGCGCAGTCCTGCCCGTGTGTTTTCAGGCACGGACGCATCGCGGGAATTGCCATCCTGAGGGCCTTCGCGCGCCGATTCCTCGTTTGGATGCGCCTTGCTTTTGGTCGCGCTTTGAGGCAGACCGTGCCGCACGGCTGTGTGACCACGCCAACAATCCCGCGCAATGCTGGCAGAATCGGGGCGGACAAGGACTTCCACACACGCCAGGGAGGGTGGCGAACGATGAAAGCCAAGCAAAGAACCTTACTCGTGACGGTTGCCGTCATCGCGGTTGCGATGCTGCTGTTTCCGCCGTTTCACATTGTGCACGGCGGCGGCCGCGTGCTCAGCGCCGGCTATTCGTTCATCGGCGTGACGCCGGATCTCGGCGCCACGGTCAACAGCCCCCTGCTGGCAATCCAGCTGGGCGTGCTGGCTGCGGTCACCGCGCTTCTGTGGTTCGTGATCGGCGCACCGGATTCAGACGAGTAGACCGAACGCGTTCAGTTACGCGCCTCGGCGTGACGTGCCAGCACGTCGGCCACCACCATGGTCACGCGCTTGCCCATCGGAATGTGCAGGAATTCGTTGGGGCCATGTGCATTGGAATGCGGCCCCAGCACGCCGGTGATCAGGAACTGCGCCTGCGGGAATTTCTCGCCGAGCATGCCCATGAACGGAATGCTGCCGCCCTCGCCCATGTAGGTCGGCGGCTTGCCGAAGTACGATTCCGAGGCCTGCGCCACGGCGGCTTCCAGCCATGGTGACAAGGCCGGTGCGTTCCAGCCGCTGGCGGATTTCTCCACGTCCAGACTGACCTGCGCGCCGTAAGGCGGATCGGATTCGATCAAGATCTTGAGCGCCTCGGTCGCCCGCTTGCCGTCCAGCGTCGGCGGCAGACGCAGGCTGATCTTCACGGCGCTGTGCGGGCGCAGCACATTGCCGGCCGAGCCCAGCGGCGGCAGGCCGTCGACGCCGGTGATCGCCAGTTGCGGACGCCAGGTGCGGTTGAGCACGAGCTCCGACAGATCGGTGTCCACCGGCTGCATGCCGTCCACGAACGGGAACTTCGCGTAGATATCCTCGCCCAAGGTGTCGGCGGCCAGACGCGCCTGCTCCACGCGCTGCGGCGGAATCTCCACGTAAAAGTCCTGCGGCTTGATGCGGCCGCTGGTCTCGTCCTCGAGCCGGGACAACAGGGAACGCAGGATGCGGAAACTCGATGCCACCACGCCCGAAGCATCGCCGCTGTGCACGCCTTCCTCCAGCACCTGTACGCGCAGATTGCCGCCGGCCATGCCGCGCAAACTGGTGGTGAGCCACAGCTGTTCGTAGTTGCCGCAACCGGAGTCCAGACAGATCACCAGCGAGGGTGAGCCGATGCGCGCGGCGAGATGGTCCACGTAGTACGGCAGGTCGTAACTGCCGGATTCCTCGCAGGCCTCGATCATGACCACGCAGCGCACATGCGGCACGCCCTGGTCGTGCAGTGCCAGCAGCCCGGCCAGCGAACCGAAGATCGCATAGCCATCGTCGGCACCGCCGCGTCCATAGAGCCGGTCGCCCTTGCGCACCGGCTTCCAGGGACCGAGATCCTCGGCCCAACCGGTCATTTCGGGCTGCTTGTCGAGATGGCCGTAGAGCAGCACGCAATCATCCGGATTGGCGTCACCACAGGCTGGAACGTCGATGAAGATCAGCGGCGTGCGCCCTTCAAGCCGCACCACTTCCAGCGTGGCATCGCCCAGCGACGGTAGCTTGGCGCGCGCCCAGGTTTCCATCAGCGCCACCGCCTCGTCCATATAACCGTGCTCGGCCCATTGCGGATCGAACAGCGGCGACTTGTTGGGAATGCGGATGTAATCGGTGATTTGGGGGACGATTTCGTCCTCCCAGATGGCGTCGACGAAACGGGCGAGACGCTGCGAATCCATGTTGGCTCCGGCGATAAATTTGGAGCGCCAGTGTAGGCGCGCACCTGGGTTCGACCAACCCTGCGTACGCTCGAAGCTAAGTCAGCTTCAGCAACTCCGCCTCGAACCCGGCCTTGCGTCGCCTCAGACGCGCCACGCTGACCGGCAGCTTGAAACGGCGCGGCCCGGCGCTGCCAGGGTTGAGGTAGAGCACGCCGTTTCGCGTTTCGATCGACGGTTTGTGCGAATGCCCGCTGATGACGACCGCGACACCTTCGGCCACGGGGTCGATCGACAGGGCCTTGAGATCGTGCAGCAGGTGGATGCGATGCTCGCCGACTGGCAGGGTCTCGATATCCGGCAGGTTTTCGGCCCAGTCGCCGACATCGTTGTTGCCACGCACGGCGACCGTCGGTGCGAGCACGGTCAGTTCCCGAAGTATCTCGGGCTTGCCGATATCGCCCGCATGAAGAATCAGCTCGCTACCGCGCAGGGCTTCGACGGCCTCCGGTCGCAGCAGACCATGCGTATCGGAAATCACGCCGATGATCATGGGACGAGCAGCATACGCAGCAGATAGGCGATCAGCCCCACTGTGAGCACGCCGGCGGCCCACAGGCCGGCGAACCACAACAGGCGTCGCCACAAGGGCGTTTGATCACTGGACATCGGCTCAGTGATAACCGGCGTCCGGATCGACCTTGCCGCGGAACACCCAGTACGAATAGGCGGTGTAGGCGATGATGATCGGCAGCAGCACGGCGGCACCGACCAGCATGAACAGCTGGCTGCTGTGCGGCGCGGCGGCGTCCCAGATGGTGATGCGATTGGGCACCATGTACGGAAAGATGCTGACCATGAGGCCGGCGAAGGTCAGCCCGAACAGCGACAGCGCGATCAGGAACGGGGCGTAGTCGCGGCGCTTGCGCAGCGCCCAGAACAAGGCGAATGCAGCAATCGCGGTCAGCAAGGGAATCTGCGAGGTCAGCAGGATCGCCGGAAAATCGAACCAGCGGTGGTAGTAGCTCTCCTCGAGAAACACGGTGGCCAGACTCACCGCGAAGATGCACAGCAGCATGCCGATGCCATACCCGCGCGCCAGGCGGAACGCCTTGTCCTGCAGGCTGCCGCGCGTCTTCATGATCAACCAGCAGGCACCGAGCAGCGAATAGCCCACGACCACGGAAATGCCGGTCAACAATGAGAACGGCGTCAGCCAGTCCCACCAGCCGCCCGAGTACTCGCGCCCCTCGATATCCACACCCTGCAGGATCGCGCCGAGGGTGATGCCCTGGGCCAGTGCAGCAACGAAGGAGCCACCGGTGAATGCGGCTTCCCAGAACACGCGCAGGCGCTCCGTACGCCAGCGGTATTCGAAGGCCACGCCGCGAAAGATCAGGCCCAGCAGCATTGCCGTCACCGGGGCGTACACCGCAGGCATCAAGATCGCATAGGCCAGCGGAAAGGCAGCAAACAAGGCGCCGCCGCCGAGGATCAGCCAGGTTTCGTTGCCATCCCAGACCGGCGCGACTGAGTTCATCATCACGTCGCGGTCCTGGCGTTTGCGGAAGAACGGAAACAGGATCGCGAGGCCAAGGTCGAAGCCGTCGAGGATCACATAGGCGAGGATGGCGATACCGATCAGGCCGATCCAGATGATGGTCAGGTCCATGGGCGTGTCCTAGCGGCTGAGGTTCGAAGGGCCTTCGGCGGGCCCCGGCATCAGGCCGGCCGCCCGCTTGGGCACGGTCGGACTCGGTTCGGGTTCGTCGGTCTGCGGCGGGTGCCCCATCAGTCGCAGCATGTAGAACGTACCGGCCGCGAATACCGCGAAATAGATCAGCACGAAGGCGATCAGCGAGGCCGCCAACGCCGGCGCGGCGATCGGCGAGGCCGAGTCGGCCGTCAGCAGATGACCATAGACCGTATACGGCTGGCGGCCGACCTCGGTGGTGATCCAGCCGGCGACCACGGCGATGAAGCCGGCCGGCCCCATCAGCAGCGAGGCGCGAAACAGCCAGGGTTGCGCATAGAGCTTGCCGCGCAGGCGTGACAGCAGCGCCCAGGCGCCGAGCCCCACCATCAGGAAGCCCAGGCCCACCATCACCCGGAATGACCAGAACACCACGGGCACCGGCGGCCACAGCTCGCGCGGAACAGTGTCCAGGCCATCCATCGGCGCATTCGGATCGTGCTTGAGGATCAGCGATCCAAGGTGCGGAATGCCCAGCGCGTACTTGAGCTCGCCGGCCTGCTGGTCCGGCAGACCGAACAGATACAGCGGGGCGCCGTCCGCGTGACTCTCGTAGTGCCCTTCCATCGCCATGATCTTGACCGGCTGATGTTCCAGCGTATTGAGACCGTGCGCGTCACCCGCCAGCACCTGGATCGGACCGACGATCACCAGCATCCACATCGCCATCGAGAACATCGTCCGTGCGCCGGCGTTGGCGCGATCGCGCAACAGATGCCAGGCCCCGACCGCGCCGACCACCAGCGCCGTGGTCAGGTAGGCCGCGATCAGCATGTGTACGAGCCGGTACGGGAACGAGGGCGTGAAGATGATCGCCAGCCAGCTCTCCGGCACGAACTGGCCGACCTCGTTGATCGAAAAGCCCTGCGGCGTCTGCATCCAGGAATTGACCGCGAGTATCCAGAACGCGGAGAAGAAGGTGCCGATGGCGACCGCGAGGGTCGCCACGTAGTGCAGGCGCGGGCCGACCTTGTTCATGCCGAACAGCATCACGCCGAGGAAGCCGGCTTCGAGGAAAAATGCGGACAGCACTTCGTAGGCCATCAGCGGACCGACCACCGGCCCGGCCTTGTCCGAGAACACCGACCAGTTGGTGCCGAACTGGTAGGACATCACCAGGCCCGAGACCACGCCCATGCCGAAAGCGATCGCGAAGATCTTCACCCAGTACTTGAACAGGTCCATGTAAACCTGGCGCTTCGTCAGCAGCCACAGGCCCTCCAGCACGGCGAGATAACTCGCGACACCGATCGAAAACGCCGGAAAGATGATGTGAAACGCGACCGTGAACGCGAACTGGAAGCGCGCGAGCAGCAGGGCATCCGGGAAGAACGAACTCACCTTCGCACCTCATGTCGGTAGCTGGAGTGCGGCGCCCGCTGGAGCGCCGACACATGCGGATGCGTATTGTGCCCGCTGCGCGGACTCAGGTCACCGGATGCTTGTCGTCGAACCGGTTCGACTCCGGGGTTCACGGTGTCCCGAACACGCGCCGCAGCTTGAGTCTCGGCTGATCCGGACCGAAGTATCTCGCATCGCGATCGACGAGCTTGAAGCCAAGCCGCTGGTACAGCGACAGGGCTTGGCTGTTGTCCGGGCTCACCGTCAGCCACACCGTTTCGTAACCTCGCCGACCGAAGCTGTCGATCAGCCTGCCGACCAGCTTGCGGCCCAGGCCCAGACCCCGGTGTCCGGATTCGACTGTCGCCGACAGTATCCAGCCCGAAGCCTGCCGCGCCGATGGCGACCCCAGCGCGTAACCCACGACGCTGCCGGCGAGGCAGACGACGAGAAAATGCGGCCCCCACAGATCGATCGCCTGACGGAAGAAAAACGCGGGGTAGGTTTCGGCGCCGAACGTGCGCTGTTCGAGTTCGGCGATCGATGCGAGGTCCGAGACGGTGGCCGGCCGGACTTCGGCCGGCGCTTCAGTACGCGGCATACCGGGACGCTTCGGGGGTCGACCAGCGCACCGATTCACGGACCGTCGAGGCCGCGGAATGAGAAGTCATGACGACGCTCGCACAGGAAACTGTGCGGCCATGATCCCGATTGTGCACCCCTCGGCGCAAGTGCCTATGGCGCCGCCCGGTCTCCGGCGCAAGTCGGCGCACCGTCGCGCAGCTCGACCATTCGGTCCGGAAAATTGCTGAATGCGCCGTCGACGCACAGCTCGATCATGCGCTGCAGATCTTCTTCCGAGTTGACGGTGTACGGGTGTACGTCCAGGCCCAGGGCATGCGCATCATCGATGAAATCCGCATCCACGTCGCCGAGACTCGGGCCGATGCCGACGGCAATCTGCGACGCGGCCGACAGCATCAGGCGAGCCGTGCCTGCGTTCGCCAACTGGATCAAGGGCAGGCCGGGTTCGAGCGCGTGCATGCGCGTCAGGGAACGCCGGTGAAACGACTGGATCAGCACCTGGCGGCGCTGCATCGCCGGTTCGAGCAGCTCGTAGTCGCGCAGCAGACCGAGCAGAGCCTGTTCGATACCGTCGTCGAACGGATTCGTTTCCTTGGTTTCGATGTAGTAGTTGACGCTGCGTCCATAGCGTTCGAATACTTCCGCGAGCGCGGGAATTTGCAAGCCCACGAAGGCTTCGTCGGCACGATCGGGATAGGCCTCGTTGAACCAGCTGCCAAAATCGCAGCTCTTGAGCTGCGCCAGGGTCTTGTTGCCGACCTGCCCGGAACAGCTGCCGGCCTCGCCGCGGGCGGTGCGCGCCAGACTGGCGTCATGCAGCACCACCAGCACGCCGTCGGCCGTCATCTGCACATCCTGCTCGATGTAGTCGGCGCCCATGTCGATGGCCAGATCATAGGCCGCGAAGGTGTGTTCCGGTGCATAGGCAGAGGCGCCGCGATGCGCGATGACCAGCGGCACGCTGTCCGTGGCCGGCGGCGATAGCGAAGCGGAATCATTGCCGCACGCCACCAGGCCAAGCAGACATAGGCAGGCGGCAAATCTTCGCGGAACAGTCATTCGATCGGTCGCAAGAAGCACGGCCGCGCACGCTAGCACGCGATGGCTCCCGTTTTGTGAAGAGCGTTTCAGGGCAGCGTGGCGTCATCCGGATGTAAAGCCACAAGCGCACAGTCCCACGAGTCTGACCTCGTCCCCTTGGCCCGGCGCAGTCATTGGCGCCGGGCTCCTTCTTGGCTTGGATGGAACCTTCGCCATCCCCCCATGGATACCGGATCAGGCCCGCGGCCACGTGGACACGCTCCGCTCATGGCAAGCTTTGCGTCTGCCAACGCATGACTGCCCACATGGTCTCGATTCTGCACCTCGCTATCGCCGTGAGCGCATCGCTCGCGATCCTTGTCGACTGGCGCGGACATCGTCCGGCGTTTCTGGCGCTCAAGCCGCTGACCACATTGCTGGTCGTGGCCCTGGCCGCCGCAAATACCACGGGCATGGAGAACCTGGTCCTGCTGGCGGCGCTGCTGCTGTGCCTGCTTGGCGACATCGCGATCATGCAGGAGACGCAGCGCGGCTTCCTGGGCGGACTGCTGAGCTTTCTGCTGGCGCACCTGATCCTGATCGCGCTATTCCTTCACCGCGCGGACGCAATGCCGCTGCTGGCCCTGCATTACGCAGTGCCGCTGGCCGTCTGCGTATTCGCGGCGATCGGCGCCGCACTGGTGCCGGCGCTGCGACAGATCGACCGGCCGGCGGCGCTGGTCTACACCGCCGTATTGCTGACGATGTCGTTCGCGGCATTTCGGTTCTCGACGCTGGCCGGGTTCGGCGCGGCGATGTTCGTGCTCTCTGACGCAGTGCTCGCCTACAAGACCTTCCGGCATGATTCACGCATCGCGCAGGCCATCGTGCTGACGACGTACTGGCTGGCCATCACCCTGATCGTTGATGCATTCCCAGTCTCCGTGATCTGAAACCATGTCCTCGAAACGTCTGCCACGTTCACTGGCCGCGGCACTGCTCGGCCTGCAGGCTGCGTGCTCCGCCCAACCGACGCACGGTCCGGAATGCCGGCTGCAGAACCCGGCGCTGGACGAACTCAGCGGTCTCGTGGCCGCCGGCAATGGCGACTATTACTGGGGCCTCAACGATAGCGGCGGACAGCCCTGGCTGTTTCGGGTGGGTCCCTGCGGCGAGGACCTCGGACACGTCAAGATCGAAGGCGTGCGCAACCATGACTGGGAAGACATCGCTTTTTTCGACGATCACGGAACGCCGAGCCTGCTGATCGCCGACACCGGCGACAATCTGGCGCGCCGCAAGCGCGTACAGTTGTATGCCGTGGCGGAGCCCGACGTGGAGACTCGATCCACGACCATTGCCTGGCAGCAGGATTTCACTTATCCGGACGGACCGCGCGACACCGAATCACTCGCCGTGGACCCGCAAAACGGCGACATCCTGGTGCTGTCCAAGCGCGAGGATCCGCAACATCTGTTTCGCGTGCCGCGCGGAGACGGGGTGGTGGTCGCGGAGGATCTTGGTCCCATCGCAACGATACAGACCAAGCTCACGCTCAACTGGCTGCGCGGCATGGTCTACCAGCTCTATGGCTCCCTGCCCACGGCGCTGGACATCTCCCGCGATGGCCGCCGTATCGCGGTGCTGACATTGACCGAACTGTTCGTCTGGACGCGCCAGGGCGACGAGGACTGGGCAGGGCTGATGAATCGCGAGCCGCATCACTACGTGGTGCCCGCGTCGCTGGAACAGGCCGAGTCGATGGCGTTCACGGCCGACGGCGATACGATCGTGATCTCGTCCGAAAAGGCCGGTGCTCCGATGATCCGTATCGAGGTCTCCGACGCGGTGCCCTGAGGACCAGGGACGGACTGCTATGATTTTGGGGTTATCGACCTATTTCAATGGGATTTACATGAAACGACTGACTTTCGGCGCGCTGTGCGCGCTCAGTCTCGTGGCCTGCGGCGGCCAGAACCACGACGCCGCACCCGCCAACGAACCCGCCGCAGCCCCGCCCCAGGCGTTGTCCTCCGGCATCGACACCGCCAATTTCGACCAGAGCGTCCGACCACAGGATGACCTGTTCCGCTACGTCAACGGACACTGGCTGGACACGACCGAGATTCCGGCCGACAAATCCAACTACGGCGCCTTCTCGGCGCTGGCGGACCAGGCCGAGAAGGACCTGCGTGCCATCATCGAGGAATCGGCCGACAAGGCCGACAAGACCGACGGCAGCAATGAGCAGAAAGTGGGCGATCTCTACGACTCGTTCATGGACGAAGCCGCACTCGAAGCCAAGGGCGCCGAACCGCTCAAGGACGAACTGGCCGCGATCGATTCGATCGACGACAAGGCCCAGTTGCCGGCGGCGTTCGCGCAACTGTCCAAGCTCGGCGTGCGCACGCCGATGGGTTTCTACATCAACCAGGATGCCAAGGATTCCACGCAGTACATCGCCTGGTTCGCGCAGACCGGTCTGGGCCTGCCGGACCGCGATTACTATCTGTCCGACGATGCCAAATTCGTCACGATCCGCGAGGCCTACGTCGCGCACATGAGCACGATGCTGTCCGGCATCGGCATCGACGACGCGCAGACCGCCGCCGAGCAGATCCTGGCGTTCGAGACCCAGCTCGCCACCACGCAGTGGACGCGCGTGGATTCGCGGGACGACGACAAGACCTACAACCCCTATGAGGTCGCCAAGCTCGCCGAACTGACGCCGGGACTGGACTGGTCCGGCTATCTCGACGCCGCCGGTATCGACAGCGATCGCGTCATCGTGATGCAGCCTTCCGCCTATGAAGGCATGGCCAAACTGATCGCCGACACCCCGATGCCGCAGATCAGAAGCTACCTGAAGTGGCATCTGCTCACCGCTTACGCACCCTATCTTTCCAAGACCTTCGTCGACGAGGATTTCGCGTTCTACGGCCAGACCCTGCGTGGTATCGAGGAACTGTCGCCGCGCTGGAAACGGGGCGTCGGCACGATCGAGGACGCGCTCGGCGAGGTGGTCGGCAAAATCTATGTGGAACGCCACTTTCCGCCCGAAGCCAAGGCGCGCATGGAAAAGCTGGTCGACAACCTCAAGCTCGCCTATCGCGAAAGCATCTCCGACATCGACTGGATGAGTGAGGAAACCAAGGCCAAAGCACTGGAGAAACTCTCCAAGTTCACCACCAAGATCGGCTATCCCGACAAGTGGAAGGACTACGACGCCCTCAAGATCAAGGCCGGCGATCTGGTCGGCAACGTGATGCAGGCCAACACCTTCGCGTTCCAGCGCGATGTCGACAAGCTCGGCCAGCCGATCGACCGCGACGAATGGCACATGACGCCGCAGACGGTCAACGCCTACTACAACCCGAGCATGAACGAGATCGTGTTTCCGGCCGCCATCCTGCAACCGCCGTTCTTCAACTTCGAGGCCGAAGACGCCGTCAACTACGGCGGTATCGGCGCGGTGATCGGCCACGAAATCGGCCACGGCTTCGACGACCAGGGTTCCAAGTACGACGGCGACGGCAATCTCAAGTCCTGGTGGACCGATGCCGACCGCGAGAAGTTCGAAACCCGTACCAAGGCCCTGATCTCCCAGTACGACGCCTACTGCCCGCTCGAAGGCCAGTGCGTGCAGGGTGCGCTGACGATCGGCGAGAACATCGGCGATCTCGGCGGCCTCTCGATCGGCTACAAGGCCTATCACCTGGCACTGGGCGAAGAATCGGGACCCGAGATCGACGGCTTCAGCGCCGACCAGCGCGTGTTCATGGGCTGGGCGCAGGTGTGGCGCCGCAAGTACCGCGAGGCCGAGCTGCTCAACCGCCTCAAGACCGATCCGCATTCACCCAGCGAATTCCGCTGCAATGGCGTGGCCAAGAACGTCGACGCGTTCTACAAGGCCTTTGACGTCAAACCCAGCGACGCGCTGTACCTGCCGCCGGAGCAGCGCGTCACGATCTGGTAGCGCGCGGCACGCTCTGTTCAAGCATTCGGGGCCGGCGCAAGCCGGCCCTTTTTTCATGCCTTTGAATTCAGTCCAGCAGCGGCGAATCATTGCCCTGCCAGCGGTATCGGCCCAGATCGACACGACCCGCCCTCAGTTCCACGCCCTCCGCCATCAGCAGCGCGCACTGCCGCTCGAAGGCCGCGCTACCCGGTTCGAAGGCAATGCGGCCATCGGCGCGCAGGATGCGGTACCACGGCAGCGCCAGTTCATCGGGCGCATTGCGCAGTGCCGCCGCGGTGCGCCGCGCGCCACGCGCAAGACCGGCCATCGCCGCGATCTGGCCGTAACTGGCAACCCGACCGGGCGGTACCGCAGCGATCGTGTTCCACAAGCGCTGGTCCCAGTTGCTAGTCATTGTTGTGATTTCCCGATGTCACTCGAATTCGGCCTGGCCTTTCATGGATCCCGCCATTTCGGACAAGCCCCCAGGCTTGAACCGCAATCGCCCCCCGGTTAAGCCCGAATTCACGGCGCCAATGCGAGCGTTTGCTCATGTCCGTACTTACCTCAAGATGCGACGCGCGCGACACGCCACCGGATACACCGACCGCTGCACTGATCGCCACCGCCGTGCTGATGAGTCTGTTTCACGGCCCGGCATTTCCGGCGTCGTTCGATGACGGAAATCCGGCCGCAGATCAGCGGGCTCCCGTTTTTGTTGGCAATGGCGTACTCTACGCGCAGGCTGGGCTCGTTGAAGAGGCCGATCCGGATGACGCAAGCATTCCCGAACGCGACAAACGCATGATTCGGCAGTACTTTGAGCGCGATCCGATCGACTCCGTTGGCAGTTCGGCCTTGCCGCCGGGATGGCGCCAACAGGCACGGCCGGGGCAGGTTTTATCGATTGCCGTATCCGCTCATGCGCAGCCGCTGCCCGCGGATTTGACGCTGGCACTCGGCCAAAGCACGGAAGGCGTTGCCTACATGCGGATCGAGAACATGGTTTTACGTGTCGCGACATCGGATCAGCGAGTGCTGGATACCTTCGAGCTGTAGCTCGCCTGTCGCGAATCGCTTGGCCGGTTGGTGCACGCCCCCCGATGCACCGCCGACCTGGGGCGGCCACTTCGGTGGTCGCCCCAAACTTTTTGGGCTCCGGAAAACGCGCGGTCGAGCGGTTACGGATGAGGGCCGATACGATTCAGCATCGGTTCACCCACTTCGGCGCAAGCTGAGTGTGACGGTCGAGTCCCCCTACGCGACCTGTCTCAACAAGCGACGTACCCCCCGATACGTCGTTCGGGCGACCGGTTCCCCCAACCGGTCGCCTTTTTCTTTTGTGCCTTGTGCGCTTACGGCGCCTCCCGGCTGACCGGCACTTCGAGGCTCAGGGTCTCCCCATCGTCGAAACTCAGGGTGATTGCGAAGCGCTCGCCGTCGACCAGCGGATGAGTCAGCCCCATCAGCATCAGATGCATTCCACCCGGTCGCAGCTCGATGCTGTCTCCGGCAGGGATCTCCGGGCCACCTTCGACCGCGCGCATGCGCATCATTCCCTCGGTCTCACTGACGGTGTGTACTTCCGCCCGCTGCGCTGCCTCGCTCCGGACCTCGACGAGTCTCACCGCCGTCTCGCCACGATTGTGCAGACGCATGTAGACGGCGCCGACCTCGGTCCCCGGCGGGGTGGCTCGCGCCCAGACCTGATCGGCCGTCAGGGCGGCATTCGGCGCCTCGCCGCTGCAGGCCACCAGAAGCAGGGCCAGGGCGGCCAGAGCGGGCTGAAACCTCATCATGAACCTCGAAACAGGTCGAAAGCGGACCCGGCATCTTAGGTCAATGTTCTCGTGCAAGCATCGCCCGCCCGGCACCCGGGCGCTTAAGCCGAGGTTCAGAAAGAAGCGTGCAATCTAGCGCCAGACGGTTTCGCTTCCCCCCAACGATCCGTCTACGTGTGAAGCATCCCCCCGGTGCTCACACCAAGGGCGACCGGACCCCCCGCTGGTCGCCCTTATCTTTGGGCGCCGTTCCAGACGCCGAAGACTCCCCTGAAACGTGTCCAGTCACGTCTTTTTCGAGGACGATTCCTGCGCTTTTCGAAATCTCCAAAATCAACCGATTTCTTTCAGCCTCGATTCATCCAATCGGGCGCAATCTACTTGCGACGGCACCGGCTCCCTCCCCCGAACGGTCCGTCCCCTACGTGACGCACCCCCCCGATGCGTCACTGCCCCTAAGGGCGATCGGTTCCCCGGCCGATCGCCCTTATCTTTTTCGCCCTAATCCCCTAACGGCCATGCCGCAAGCGGACGAGGGCAGCTCGGCATCACGCCGCGCGCGATTCACGTCAAGAACCGCGCTGCGCTCATCGCAGCGGTACCGGCTCCACGTCGTGGTCCTGACCCAGCAGCGTCCTGCGCAGACCGTCGAGCACCAACGGGCGCGCCAGGCGCAAGGCCGGCAACAGCCGTCGGGCGACAGTGGCGCCGGCGCCCTCGGCTGCCGCGAACCGGCTGATCCGGCGAATTCTGGCAACCACCGGCATCACGGCGTGACGCCGCAATCGCGTGTACGACTCCAGCCGGCCTTGCGCCGCCAGTGCGGCGAAAACCCAGGCGTCCTCGATACCGAGATTCATGCCGCGCGCGCCGATCGGCGAGTGCAGATGCGCCGCATCGCCGGCGAGGAATGCCGCGCCCTGCTGCCACGAGGCGGCCACGCGATGGCTCACGGTGAAATCCGAGGCCCACAGGGTTTCGCCGGCATGGCTGCCTGCCGGAAAATCCCTGAGCAATTCGCGTCGATTCGATATCACGCGCCACACATCGCCCTCGATTCTCAGCAGAAACTGGAACCCGTGTGCGAACAGGCGAATGTGCGCTTCGTCAGCCGCCAGAGGCGTTCTCAGGCGTAGATCACTGAGCACCCAGGGCATCGCCAGCGCGGCCCCGCCGAAACGAATGCCCAGGGACTCGCGCACGCGGCTGTGCGCGCCGTCAGCGCCCAACACGGCGGCCGCCGGGAACGATGCCATGCGGCCATCCGCGTAGCGCAGCCAGGCGCTGTCGCGGTTGTTGCTGGCGCCCTTGTCGAAACGCAGGAACTGCACACCACGCTCGACGGCGATTCCACGTGATTCGAGCGCTTCGACCAGCACCGCCTCGGTCCGGGCCTGCGGCAGGACCAGCAGGCCCGGAGGCTCCGCCGATCTCTTCGGAAGATCCACCCGCATCCGCCGGTGTTCGCCCTGCCAGAGATTGCCGGCGAGGGCGCGATGGCCAAGCTCGGTGAGGCTTGAGCTGACGCCGGTGCGACGCAGCAACTCCAGGCTGCGCCGATTGATGGCCAGCGCCTTGGATTGCTGCGAGGGCATAGCCGCGCGGTCGATCACACGCACACGAACGCCGCGCTCGTGCAGAAACAGGGCCGCCGCCAGACCGGTGGGGCCGGCGCCGACAATCAGGATCGGTTTCATGCTCGCGCCCGGTGAAGTGTGCCCGACATACTATCTGCCACGCTCCGTGCGCTGGGCGCCGCCTATTCGCCGTCCCAGTATTCGCGCTGCGCCGCCAGATCGAGCACGGTCTCGAAGTGGCGCACCGAGGCATCACCGCCCGGCGGGCTTCCGGCGAACACCGCCAGCTTGTTCGAATCCGGATAGACCATGACGTCGGGATCGTTCATCGTTGAGAAGATCAGGTATTCAAGCGGTTCGGCGCCGTCATTGTCGATGCGGTGCGCGTGCCCCGCGCCGGCCGGTAGCGCCAGATAGTCACCCGGCCGCAACGGCAGGACGTCGTCACCGACCCGTGCCGTCCCGCTCCCGGACAGCACGTACACGGCTTCCTCGTTGGCAAGGTGGAAATGGCGTGGCCACGCCGACTTCCCGGGCGGCACACGCATGTGGCTGCAACCCAGCGCGCGACCGCCAGCGGCACGCGACAGAGAACGCCTGTCGCTTTCGAAGCGCTCGCCCTGAACCGAGTGCCGGAGCGGCACTGTTGCCAGGGAAACCCGATTGGGATGCGCCGGATCCTTCATTGTTGACCCTCCACGATCAGTCCCGACGACCATCATCGCCGATTGTCGGAGACAATCAGTACAGCAATTTGCCTTCGAGGACGCGTACGCTGTGCCCGCCCACGCGCACTGCACAGACTTGGTTGTCGCGCTTGTCGGCCTCCGCGTAGAGCTTGCTCGGCCGCCCCATCTCCAGCCCCTGCTGCATCAGCCAGCTCCAGCTGCCACTGCGCTCACCGTTCTCGCTGGCCAGCGCCCCCGCCAGCGCGACCGCAGCCGAACCGGTGGCCGGATCTTCCATCACGCCGGAACCGGGCGCGAACATGCGCAGCCGCCAATCGTCTTCCTGTCCGCGCGCGTAGACCAGCACGTGATCGGCCCAGGCCTTGGACAGGTGTTCCCGCCACAGCACCAGATCGAAACTTACCGAGGCCAGTACCTCCGGCGAACGCAGCGGCACCATCAGATAAGGCACGCCGCAGCTCACGCTGCGCGGCCCCGCCGGCTCGGCCAGAATGTCCTGCGTCTTCAGACCCAGCATCGCGGCCAGCACCTCGACCGGCGGCGCATCGGGGCCGTAGACCGGAAGCTGCGCCACACTGAGTTGGCCGAAGCTGGGGAAGCCCTCGCGACGGACCACGCGCACCGGCACCGGACCCACGGCCTCGTCGAGCACGAAGCTGACGTCCTCGCCCTGCGGCGCGAGCCCGAGTTCGGCCAGCAGACAGGCCGTACCCACGGTCGGGTGGCCGGCAAACGGCAGTTCCTTGTTCGGCGTGAAGATTCGCGCGCGCGCCAACGCTTCCTCGCAGGTGGGCGCCTGCACGAACACGGTTTCCGACAGATTGAACTCGCGCGCGATACGCTGCATCTGCCGCGTGTGCAGCGCATCGGCGTCGAGCACCACGGCCAGCGGGTTGCCGGCGTAGGGCTGGTCGGAAAACACGTCGAGGACGAAATATCGCAAAGCCATGCGGGTCACGTGGCCATGTTTGGGGGCGTGCACGATAGCCCCTGGATTGTGAACGGACAAACCGTGCCGCAGCCGTGGCGCCTAATGACAGGGGTCCGGGCGAAGGCCGCACCTATAGTCGGTGACGCCTCGATGACAGCCCGGACCGTCAACAATGAACACTCTGCGTCAAATCCGTGGTCGCAGCCTTTGCACGGCGGCACTGTTCGTGCTGACCGCCTGCGGCGGCTCGCCTTCACCGGAGACCACCAGCGCCCCCGTGACGCCACCCGACAATGGCCCGGTGACCCCGCAGCAGCAGACGATCTATTCCGTCGCCAGCGGCTGTTACGCCATTCAATCGCCGCGCAGCGGCAAGTACCTGCGCAAGGATGCGGACGGCAGCTATCAACTCAGCGCCGGTCGCGCCGAGCAGGCGACCGCGTTTCGGTTGCGCGCCACCGCGCTCGGGCGCTATCTGCTGTACGACCCCGATACCGAATTCCTGAGCATTCGTGACGGCGTGGCGCTTATAGGCGATGGCAGCGCCCTGCTGGTGGATGCCGCGGGCGATCTGCTTTACGGCGTCGGCGATACACTGGGCATACTCGACATGCTCAACCCGATCGGCGACATCGTCAACGACGTCGGCTCGGCCGTCAGCGCACTGGGCACGGTACTGGCCGAATTCAGCGGCCCCAATGCCTTGGTGCAGTCGATGGGATTCGCCTGGGACAACGCGGAGTGGACGCTGGAAGAGCCAGCGGACGATGTGTTCACGCTGAGATCCACCCGCATGGATCTGCTGCTGGCTGCGGAACCGAATTCCACCGGACTGAGCCTTGCGCCGCAGTACGGCAGCGGCGACGGCTACGAACAGTTCACGCTGACCGAAACCGCGGGCTGCGCGGACTTCCCGGAAGCCGAACTTGGTGCCAGCGGCACGCCAAAGCTGCTCAACGACGACGGTACGATCTTCGGTTATGTCGATTCGCACTCCCACGTCTCCGCCTACGAGTTTCTCGGCGGCATGATCGAATCCGGCGAGCCCTTCCACCGCTTCGGCGTCGAGCACGCGCTGGACAGCTGCATCGTCGAGCACGGCCCCGGCGGGCTCACCGGCGTGGTGGAAGAGGCTCTGAGTGGCAAGGTCGGGCACGACACGCGCGGCTGGCCAAAGTTTCCGTACTGGCCAAACCAGCACTCCTACGCGCACCATCAAACGTATTACATGTGGATCAAGCGCGCCTGGATGGGCGGGCTGCGGATCATGGTCAATCATCTGGTCGCCAACGAACTGATTTGCGAGATCTGGCCGATCAAGGAGAACGACTGCGACGAAATGACCAACCTTCGCCTGCAGCGCCAGCGCATGTACGAGATGCAGGACTACATCGACGCGCAGGAGGGTGGGCCCGGCAAGGGCTGGTTCCGGATCGTCACGGACCCGTATCAGGCCCGCGAAGTGATCAAGGACGGCAAGCTGGCGGTGGTGCTGGGCATCGAAGCCTGGAAGCTGTTCGGCTGCGGCCTGGACTTCGACAGCACGCGTTGCACCACGGACGACGTGGATGCCGGTATCGAGGAGTTCTACGATCTCGGCGTGCGCAGCATCTTCCCGGTGGTCGGCTTCAACAACGGCTACGGCGGTGCCGGCATGTATCCGCCTTCCGAAGTGTTTCTCAACGTGGGCAACCTGGTCGAAACCGGCGAGTACTTCGATGCCTTCACCTGCCCCGAGGAAGGCCATACCGCCAACCTGCTGCGCGTTCCGGAGTTGCCCGGCGAGGACATCCTCAGTGCCGCGCTCAACCAGGCCCTGGGCTATGCGTTGCCGGTGTATCCGGAAGGTCCGCACTGCAATCGGCGGCCGCTGTCCTCGCTCGGCAAGTATTTGATCGAAAAACTGATGGACAAGGGCGTGCTGGTCGAGACCGATCACCTTGGTTACTACGGACGCTACGAGGCGATCGAGATGGCGGAGGCGCGCAGCATTCCGGTGATCTCCAGCCATTCCCGCTCCGGTGGCGAAAACACCGAACAGCAGGCGCAGCGCATCTGGGCCACGGGCGGCATGGTCAACACCCTGCCGCGCGACTGGACCGTGTATGAACTCATCGAGGAGATGCAGCGACAGATCGCGTTTCACAGTGACGACTACTACTTCGGTCTGGGCTACGGCGCCGACAACAACGGTCTAGCCCTGCAACCGGCGCCGCGCCCCGACGCCGCCGACAAGCCGTTCGAGTACCCGTTCACTTCGTACGACGGTCGCGTGGTGTTCGACCACCAGATCACCGGCGAACGGGTGTACGACATCAACGTGGATGGTGTGGCCCACTACGGTCTGTACCCGGACTACTTCGCCGACCTGCGCAAACAGGAGGGCGGCGAGGAAGTCATGAAGTACTTCTACCGGTCGGCGGAGGCTTACCTGCGAATGTGGCAACGCGCCTATGAAGCAGGAACGCATTGAACGGCTTGCGGCCATGTCCAGAAACTATCGACCGCTTCATCAGGTTTAATTGGATAAAACACGAGCAACGCGTTTGAATGCGGTTTCCGGCAGGCAGGAAGACCGCAATGACTTTGCGAGAACTTCGTTACCTCGTGGCACTCGCCGACCATGGCCATTTCGGCCGGGCGGCAGCCGCCTGTCATGCCTCACAACCGACACTGAGCACCCAGCTACGCAAGCTGGAGGACTATCTCGGTGCCGAACTGATCGAACGTGGCGGCCGGACGACCCGGCTGACGCCGCTGGGCCAGGACATCGCCGCTCGGGCACGCCACATCGTTGACGAAGCCGATGGGCTGATCGCGGCCGCGCGCGCGCATGCGGCACCGCTGGTGGGGCCGCTGCACGCCGGCATCATCTCCACCTTGTCTCCCTACTTCCTGCCCTGGTTGCTGCCGGTGCTGCGGCTGCGTTTCCCGCAGCTCCAGCTGGCCGTGCAGGAAGCGTCGTCGCAGCCTCTGCTGGAGCGCCTGGAGCAGGGCCATCTGGACGCCGCCATCACGGCCTTGCCGGTCGACGGCGGCGACTACGACGCGGCGCCGCTGTTCGACGAGCCCTATTGGCTCGCCGTGCCGCAGGATCACCCCCTGGCGACACGAAGCGACGTCCGCTTCGACGAGCTGAGCGAGGAACGCCTGTTGCTGCTGGACGACATGCACTGCCGCCACGGGCAGGCGCTTCCGATGTGTAGCTTGGAACGTGCCGACGATGCGCCGCGCTTCGGCGATTTCCGCGAGACCAGTCTGGAAACCTTGTGCCGACTTGTGGCTCAGGGCATTGGCTGCACGCTGGTTCCGGCTCTGGCGCGCCGGTCCGCCCAAATGGCCGCGCCCGGCCTGATCGTGATTCCGCTGCGCTCACCTGGCGCGATGCGCCGCCTGGGTCTGGTGTGGCGACGCACGAGCTGGCGGCGGACGGAATTCATGCAACTGGCCCAGTCGATTTCGCGCGATCCGCCGCCCGGCACCCTGCGATTCGACCGCCGCGCACCCGGTCGGGCGATGCCACCACCACCCCGCACGGTGCTGGGTACACGCACTCACTGAGACAGACCGCGCGTAGCGGCCAGCGGCTCAGTCAGTGCTTGCCGTACTCCAGCGTCTTACCCTTGCGCTGAGCCAAGATATAAGCCTCCAGTGCGCGCAACTTGGGATCGTCTTGCGCCAGCTTTTCGCCGCGCACCGGATGCTCGATGCACCAGTTGATCATGTCGCGCAGCAACGCCACCTTGCCGAGCTGCTCCTGAAATTTGGGGTAGGTCTCCGGATGCGTGTTGGCGGCCCGCGGATGACACATGTCGCAGGACACCGCGATGCTGCTGCCCAGTTCATCGCCACTGTGAAACACCTCCGAACCGCGCACCGCAAACTTGTAGGTCTCGCGCTCCCAAGTGGCGACGTCCTGCGCAGTCACGCGACCGTAGGTCGAGCCTTGACCGTTTCCGACCAGACCACTGTTGTCGGCCGGCGGCACCACGTCGTGCTTCTCGTTTTCGATCTCCACCCAGTCCTGCTGCGGGTGTTTGGCCTTCCACTGTGCCATCAGCGCATCCGATACCTGCTGACCGGATTCGCGAGTGGGACTGTCGTTGCGGGCGATGCTTACCTTGGTCTCGTTGTCGCAGAGCAGTACGTCGATCCTGTCATCGACACCGAGCGGCGACTGCTGCGGCGTATCGGCGCTGTTCCCGTCGCCGGCAAAGGCCAGCGGCGCGACCAGCAGCAGGGCGCCGAAGATGATGGACATGCGCATGGCGGTCTCCTCAGTAACTTGCCGCGAGTGGCCTAGGCGGGGCGTCCTTGCGGCCGCCGCTGGCGAGATAGCTCGCCTGCACCTGCATCGGATTGCGGTTCCAGAAGCTGTAGAGCTTGTCGACCAGTCCATCCGGATGCACTTGCACGCTCCCATCGCCGAGACCATCGTTGGGGTCGAAGGGGTTGGGCCGATTCATCTGTACCGTCAACGGCGGCATGCCTTCCGGCGCATAGGGCCAGGGCCATGCGGTCGACAACATGCCGTGGAAATGGATATTGCCGATCCGATTGCTCAGAACCTGATGGGTATGCCCGTGCAACACGGTGACGTGATCGAACTTCTGCAGCAGCGCCTGTACGTCTTCGGCATCGTCGGTCCAGAAGTTCCAAGTCTTGTAGAGCTTGTAGAGCGGCGAATGCGAGAACACGACCACCGGCGTGTCCCGGGACAGCTTCGCCAGATCCTGCTTGAGCCATTGTCGTTGCGGCGCCCCCACTTCGAATGGACTTTGCACAGCGTTGTCGAGTCCGGCCACGGTGCTCATTCGCTCCATCGGCGTCATCCCGCGCGCACTCCAGAAGTCCTTCTCATTGACGCTCATCAACACCACGAAGTGCACACCCTTGTGGTCGAAACTGTAGGTCTCGCGCCCGAACAGCTCACGCCATTTCTCACCCATGTCGAGATACCAGTCGTGCTCGCCCACCATCATGCGCAGCGGAGCCTTGACCTCCTTGAGAATCTGCGCGCCGATCTCGAGCTCTTCCTTCTGCCCGAGCTGCGCGAGGTCTCCACCATAGAGCACGAAGTCCGGTTGCGGATCGAGCGCATTGATGTCGTCCACGGCGCGCAGCAACTGACGCAGGAAGCGATCGTTGATGTTGCGCGCGTACAGATGCGAATCCGAGATATAGGCGAAGCGGAATCCGCCATCGGCCGATTCGGCCGCCTGCGCACGACCGATGCCGGAAATGTCCACCGGCAGGAAGCTGTGAAACGGATGCGTGACACCGGCCGCCGCCGCCGCTCCGGCGGCGCCCAGAGACACTTTCATGAACTGACGTCGGTCGAGATGCCGCAGGTCGTCGAACAGCGCCTGTCGCTGTTCGACGAAGCGCGTCTCCACGCTCTTGATGTGCGGAATGCGCTTGAACTTCACGGCATGTCTCCCTGGATTCCGAGTGCCGGCCCGCCGAACACGCGATCCTCGAACGGCAGTACCCGCCGCTCGGCCAGCGCCGTGTCCCGGAAAGGCCGTTGCTTTGCGGCACGCGCCTGCTGACTCCTGATGGCCGCCTGGTTGGCCTCGGCAAAACGCACATCGGTCAGCGTGAACAGGAAGGCCACCAGATCGTCGATCTCGTCCTCGCTCAGTGCCAGCGGTTCGATGCCGCCATCGAGATACGGGTTGGCCTCCCCGCCCTTGTTGTAGTGATCGACGACGTCCCAGAGCGTCGTCAGCGTCCCATCGTGCATGTACGGGGCGGTGATCCCCAGGTTGCGCAACTGTTCGGTCTTGAAGCTGCCGATGTCCGCGTAGTTCTTGGTCACCAGGAATCGTCCCAACTCGGACATGTCGGTCTCCAGCGCGAGCCGGTCGACCTCCTCGGCACCGTCGTTCTCGTCGAGCAGAGCCAGCGCCTTGTGCGCAAGCGATTCGAAGTTCTGATTGCGCGCCGAGACTCCGATGTTGTGGAAGCGGTGGTCGGTCCCGAGCGGATTGGCCCCGTTGATCATGTGGCAACTGGCGCAACGGGCCTTGCCTTCAAACAGCACGAAGCCGCGTTTGGCGGATTCGGACACCGCCTGCTCGTCCCCCGCCTGCCAGCGGTCAAAAGGGGCATCGAGAAAGACCAGCGTGCGCTCGAAACTGGCGATGGCGCGCGCCAGATCATCGAAGTTGGGCGCACGACCGTAGGCGCTCTGGAACATCTCCACGTACTGCGGGTCTTTGGCAATCGCGGCCAGTGCGGCTTTTTCGTCGGGATGCCCCATTTCGATCGGATTGACGATCGGCAACCGAGCCTGCGCTTCCAGCGAGGCGGCACGCCCGTCCCAGAACTGCGTCTGCATGAAGGCCGCATTCAGCGCCGTCGGCGAATTTCGCTGACCGAGCTTGTCACCGATGCCTTCGGCCACCATGCGCTGATCGGTAAATCCGCGAGAGGCGTCATGACAGGTTGCGCAGGCCACCGTTCCGTCCGCGGACAATCGCGTCTCGAAATACAGCTTGCGCCCGAGAGCGATACGGGCTGATGTCAGTGCATTGTCCCGTGGGATCAGAACCTTGTGCCAGAAATCCACATCGACGCCGGGCGGCGCCAGCGGATCCTGATCCTGGAGCAACTGGTCAATCCGCGTCTGCTGCGCATCCATTGCCATCGCGCCATGCGGCGCGTCCGCGGCAATGGCACAGGCCATGATCAGCAGGCCTGCGAATCCCGTGGCTAAGGCGAGCCGCGCGAACCGTCTCGTCGTGGTCATGACCCTCTCCCTTGTCGCACCGGGCCGGACTCGATTCGCGCCCGGCTTCGAATGGACCGACGATGCACCGCGCTGCTGAAGGCCGGCAAATCGAAAGATTGAATGGGCCCGATTGACGTACTCAAAGAGACGCGTCGGTGCTGGGCTATCATTGCGGTTTGTCTTCCGGGCCCTCAACGATGCAAGCCAAACTGACGCCGCTTATCGCCTGCTGCCTGCTGTTGCCCCTGCTGGGACTGGCCGGCTGCGGCCAGCAGTCTTCCGAACCCGTAGCACCGTCGGCTGCCGAAGCTCCAGCCACTCCGGCCGAGTCCGTGCTGCCCGAATTCGAGTTCGATACCCGGCACGACTACCAGTCCTATGCCGAGCCCGCCGCCTACGTCACCCAGCATCTTGATCTCGATCTCAAGGTGGACTTCGAGGCCAAGACGCTGTCCGGAACGGCGACGCTGGATCTGCAACGCAAGGACGGCGGCGATCTGGTACTCGATACGCGCGAACTGAATATCGGTTCGGTGGAAGCGGCCCGTGGCGAAGGCGAATGGGCGGACACGACATTCGCGCTCGGCGAGTCCGATGAGGTGCTGGGAACGCCGTTGCGCATCAGCATGCCGGAGGGTGCCGACCGTGTTCGCATCCACTATGTGACCCGTCCGGACGCCTCCGGCCTGCAATGGCTCGGCTCCGAGCTGACGGCCGACAAGGAACAGCCGTTCCTGTTCACGCAGTCGCAGGCGATTCATGCACGGTCCTGGATTCCGATGCAGGACACGCCCGGCATTCGCATGACGTACAAGGCGCACATCAGCACGCCGGACACGGTGCTGGCGCTGATGAGCGCCAACAACGAACCCGACGCGGACATGGACGGCGACTACAGCTTCGAAATGCCGCAGCCGATTCCGTCGTACCTGATGGCGCTGTCGGTGGGTGATCTGCGCTTTGCCAAACTCGGGGAACGCACCGGCATCTATGCCGAACCCTCGGTGATCGACGCGGCCGCCGCGGAGTTCGAGGACACGCAGTCGATGCTCGAAACCGCGGAGGGCCTGTACGGCCCGTACCGCTGGGGCCGCTACGACCTGCTGATCCTGCCGCCGAGCTTCCCCTATGGCGGCATGGAGAATCCGCGACTGACCTTTGCCACGCCTACGGTCATTGCCGGCGACAAATCGCTGGTGTCGCTGGTCGCGCATGAACTCGCGCATTCCTGGTCCGGCAACCTGGTCACCAACGCGACCTGGCGCGATTTCTGGCTCAACGAGGGCACCACCACCTATGTGACCAACCGCATCATGGAAGCGCTGTACGGCAAGAAGCGCGCACAGATGGAGATGGCGCTGGAAGGCCAGGAACTGAAAGCCGCGATGAAGACACTGTCGGACGCGAGCAAGCCGCTGGCAGGCGATCCGCGCGACAAGGATCCGGATGACGCGTCTTCAGCCATCGCCTACAACCGCGGCGCCCTGTTCCACTACAACCTGGAACAGGCCTTCGGCCGCGAAACCTACGATCGCTTCCTCGCCTCGTGGTTCGACAGCCACGCCTTCCAGAGCGTCACCACCGAGGACTTCCTGAAGTTCCTGAACAGCGAACTGATCGAAAAGCGCCCCGGCACGTTCAGCCTCGCCAAGGCCAAGCAGTGGATTTACTCGCCGGAGCTTCCGGACGACACCATCTGGCCGGAATCCGACGCGTTCGAATCGGTTGATGCGCAACGCGCATCCTGGCTGGCGGGCGAGATTTCCGTGGACGACATCCAAGCGGACGACTGGACCGTGCAGCAGTGGCAGCGCTTCATCTCCTCGCTTCCCGAGGACATGAGCCTGGAACAGCTGGCGGCGCTCGACGGGCGTTTCCACCTGACGCAGACCCGCAACAAGATGATCGCCCGCGAATGGTTCATCGTCGCGGTGAAGCATCAGTACAAACCGGCGTACCCGGCGATTGAAGCCCACCTCAAGAGCGTCGGCCGCATGCTGCTGATCACGCCGATCTACAAGGCCCTGGCCAAGACCGAGGACGGCCGCGAATTCGCCGAGCGCGTCTATGCCGAGGCGCGGCCGAACTATCATCCGATCTCACGCGCATCCGTAGACAAGGTGCTGAGGGAGGATAAGGGCCTGTAACGGCACCCTTTCAGGCCTCAGGCGGACATATTGAAGAACCCGTCTTTGCCACAATCTCGAAATTGTTGCGGCGCAGCAATCAATTCGTTATGCTGCACCGCAACAATTGCAAGCGATGTGGTAAAGATCATGACTTTCGACGCATTGACACTCGCCATTTGGAGTGCTGTCACGGTTCCGGTGCTCGTCGGCCTAGGACTGTGGGGAATGACCTCGCTGATGATGATGTCGCGCATGCTCAAGCGCAGGCGGGCCATTCCGCGCCTTCCAAAACTGTCCATTCAGGTCAAGCTGAACTGGAACCACGCCGCGTCCAATGACGATGGCGCGCAACAGGCCGCCTGACCCACGTTTAGGCCTCGCGATTCTGAACGAGCCTAACGGCCATGCCGCGAGCGGCGCCCTGCAGAATGAATCGCCTGCGGCATGGTCGTTCCCGTCAGCCACCGCTCGCATTCGCGAGCGCGCGCCTTCTCCCGCGAGCGGGCGAGGATAGGTCGGCATCACGCCGCGCGAGATTCACGTTAACGGCCATGCCGGCGGAGGCACCCCGGAAAATGAATCCTGGGCCAGGCAGGCCGCCCTCTCCCCACCACCCGCTCCGCGGGCGGTCCTCCCCTCTCCCACGTCGTGGGCGAGGGGCAGCGGACTCGCTGC
>JAHZLQ010000006.1 GCA_022599775.1 Gammaproteobacteria bacterium | reverse complement strand
TCACCGACTACATCGTCGGCTTCTACAACACCATCCGACTGCATTCAACGCTGGGGTATCGCTCGCCCACTGACTTCGTGCGACTTGCTCAAGCTGCTTAACTTCCAATTACCCTATCAGCGGGTCCGAAAAAAACTTGACCACGACAATCCGGTGCGTCACAAGAGGCCGAATTGCCCCGATGAACCGCCAGGTGTTACTATGGTGTTACCTCATATGGACCTTCCCCGCCATGTCTACGACTTCACTGAAGCTTCCTGAAGATGTCAAGCAGCTTGCCGTTGCGGCTGCAAAGCAGCAAGGCATCACCACACATGCATTTATGGTTGATGCCATTCGTACCGCAGCCACAAACGCGGAGCGGCGAGCGCAGTTCGTCGCTGATGCAGTTGCTTCAAGAAAAGAGGCAGTTAAATCTGGCAAAGGGTACGCGGCTGATGAGGTGCATGCGTACCTACGAGCTCAAGCTCAGGGTAAGTCCGCCTCGAAGCTCAAGGCAAAAACTTGGCGCGCGTAATTTATGCCGAGCGAGCATTCTCGGATCTCGGTCAGCTCACCGATTTTCTGTTGCAGGCCGAGCCAGCCGCTGCGCTGGAGACGGTGGATCTCATCACGGAGGCTGTACAAGTCCTTGAGAATCATTCCTTGATCGGGCGCTTCGCAGAGCAGGGGTTAAGAGAGCTCGTTATTTCTCGCGGCAAGTCTGGCTATGTTGCGCTGTACAGCTATGAGCCAGAGCAGGACACCGTGCTTGTGCTTTCAGTACGACATCAACGCGAAGCTGGCTATGTGCCGGAGTAGGTGGCGTGCCGTCAGTTCATGCCCATGTCGGGCGTACACCTGTGCTTGCAGCCGACCTGCGTTCCCTGGCTTCGCCACTCCATGCAGTCGACTGAAGCTAGGCGTTGAACGTCATGAAACGGCCAACTGCGATACTGCTTTGTCTATCGCCGGCTTGTGTCGACGCGTCGGGCCTCGAAGGACATTCGAAAATCAGCGTCATCGAAGTACAAGACAAATCATCGGAGTGGAGCACAGCGTATACAGACAGGCTCGCTACTCCACCGTCACCGACTTCGCCAGATTCCTCGGCTGATCCACGTCCGTCCCGCGTAGCACGGCCACATGATAGGCCAGCAACTGCAGCGGCACCGTATAGATCAGCGGCGCCTGCAGCGGCTCGATGTGCTCGGGCATGGTCATGATGTCCACACCGTCGCTGGGGGTGAAGCCGGTGTTGGGGTCGGCGAACACGAACAGGCGGCCACCGCGTGCACGCACTTCCTGCAGGTTGGATTTGAGCTTTTCCAAGAGGCGGTTGTTGGGCGCAACGGCGATCACCGGCATGTCGTCGTCGACCAGCGCCAACGGGCCGTGCTTGAGTTCGCCGGCCGGGTAGGCCTCGGCGTGGATGTAGGAGATTTCCTTGAGCTTGAGTGCACCTTCCATGGCCACCGGATAGGTGGGGCCGCGGCCCAGGAACAGGGCGTGGTGCTTGTCGGCGAAGTGTCTCGCCCACACTTGAATCTGCGCATCCAGCTTCAGCGTCTGCTGCACCATTTCCGGCACGCGCTGCATCTGCCGGGCGTACAGGCCGACCACGCGCCGTTCCACACCGCGGCGCTGTCCGATCGCGAGCCCCAGCAAACCGAGCGCGGCGAGTTGGGTGGTGAAGGCCTTGGTGCTGGCGACGCCGACTTCGGGCCCGGCGCGCGTCATCAGGCAAAGATCGGCTTCGCGTACCAGTGAGGACTCGGCCACGTTGCAGATCGCGGCGGTGGCGACGTAGCCGATCTTCTTCGCTTCGCGCAGGGCGGCCAGGGTGTCGGCGGTTTCGCCGGACTGGGAAATCGCCAGGAACAGGGTGCCGGGCTGCACCACCGGATTGCGGTAGCGGTATTCGCTGGCGACTTCGACGGTGCACGGAATGCGCGCGCCCTGTTCCAGGTAGTAACGCGCGACCAGCCCGGCGTGGTAGCTGGTGCCGCAGGCGACGATATGCACGTTGTCGATTTGCGGCAGGATTTCGGCGGCGCGCGGTCCGAAGGCGGCTTCGAGCACGTGGTCGCCGAGGATGCGCTCAGACAGCGTGTCCGCGATCGCGCGCGGCTGCTCGTAGATTTCCTTGAGCATGTAGTGCGCGTATTCGCCGCGCTCCACGGCGTCCGCCGACTGCTCGGACACGGTGATCTCGCGTTCGACGATGTTTCCGTTAGCATCGTAGATGGTCACGCCATCGAGGCGGACCTCAGCCATGTCACCCTCGTCGAGCACCGAAAACCGCCGCGTGACCGGCAGCAGCGCCTGAATGCCGGAGGCGACGAAGTTCTCGCCGTCTCCATGACCGATGACCAGCGGGCTGGCGATGCGCGCGGTGACAAGGCGGTCCGGCTGCTGGGCGTCGAACACGACGATGGCGTAGGCGCCTTCGAAACGGCGCACGGCCTGTCGCACGGCTTCGGTCAGCTCGATGTCCTGCTTGAGCAGGTCGTGGATCAGGTGCGCGATGACTTCGGTATCGGTTTCGGACCGGAACTCATAGCCCTTGGCGAGCAGTTCGGCGCGAATCGATTCGTAGTTTTCGATGATGCCGTTGTGGATGACGGCAATCCGCTCGCCGGACAGGTGCGGATGCGCATTGGCTTCGGTCACGCCGCCGTGCGTGGCCCAGCGCGAATGCGCAATTCCAAGCCGCCCCTGGCACGGGCTCGCCTCCAGCTTCCTCTCGAGTTCGGAAACCTTGCCGACGGCGCGCCGCATGCAGATGGCACCATTGTCCCCGAGCATGGCGAGGCCGGTGGAATCGTAGCCGCGATACTGCAAGCGGCGGATGCCTTCGACGAGAACTTCGCTGATGTCACGCTGCGCGATGGCGCCGACGATTCCGCACATTTCTTTGAATATTGCAGGGGGAAGACGGCCAGTATAAGGCCCGCCGCAAGGCGCCCTACTTCTTCTTGCTCGGACGCTGCCAGTTGGTATAGGACTTCTGTTCGCGCGAACGCGCGATGGTCAGGGCACCGTCCGGTGCGTCGCGCGTCAGCACCGAGCCTGCACCGACAGTGGCCTTGCTGCCGACCCGCACCGGCGCCACCAGCGAGGTATTGGAACCGACGAAGGCGCCGTTCTCGATTACGGTGGTGTGCTTGTTGCTGCCGTCGTAGTTGCAGGTGATGGTGCCGGCGCCGATGTTGACGCCGCTGCCGATCTGCGCGTCGCCCAGATAGCTGAGATGGTTGGCCTTGCTGCCGCGGCCGATCTGCGTTTTCTTGGTTTCCACGAAGTTGCCGATGTGCACCTCGTCTTCCAGCACGGTGTCCGGACGAATGCGGGCAAACGGCCCGATTCTGCAGTCGCGCCCGATACGGGCCGATTCGATCAGCGAATGCGCGGCGATCTGCGTGCCCGCCGCAATCTCGACATCGCGCAGCACGCAGTACGGACCGATGCGTACGCCATCGCCCAAGCTCACCTTGCCTTCGATGATCACGCCGACATCCAGATTGACGTCGTGACCGAATTCCAGCTCCCCGCGCAGATCGAAGCGTGAGGGATCGGCGAGCCCGAGCCCGGCGCGCAACAGGCGCTCCGCCGCGGCCGCCTGGAACACGCGCTCCTGATGTGCCAGTTGCAGACGGTCGTTGACCCCTTCGACTTCCGCCGCGCTGCTCGCGGTGACCGCCGCGACTCGCTGCTTGTCGTCCACTGCCAGGCCCACGACATCGGTCAGGTAGTACTCGCCCTTGGCGTTGTCGTTGCCAATCCGCTCCAGCCAGGCGCGCAGCGCCGAGGCCGGCGCGGTCAGCACGCCGGTATTCACTTCGCGAATCGCCTTTTGCCGGGCGTTGGCATCCTTGTCCTCGACGATGCGCTTCACCTTGAAACGCGCATCGCGCACGATCCGGCCGTAACCGCTGGGGTCATCCAGCTCCACGGTGAGCAGGCCGAGTCCCTCGCCAGCCTCGGCGATCAGACGGCGCAAGGTCTCCGGCCGGATCAAGGGCACGTCGCCATACAGCACCAGCACGCGCGCGCCATTCGGAATCTTGGGCATGGCCTGCTTGACGGCGTGCGCGGTGCCCAGTTGCTCGGACTGACGCACCCATTCGAGACCATCGAAACGTAGATCGTGCTCGTCGAAATAGGCACGTACCGCATCACCACCGTGGCCATAGACCACATGGGTGCCAACGGCACCGAGGGCACGGGCCGCCTCCAGCACATGCGCCAGCATCGGACGACCGGCGATCGGGTGCAGCACCTTGGGCAGGGCGCTTTTCATGCGCGTGCCCTTGCCCGCCGCCAGGACGATGCAGTGCAGGGAGGCAGTATTCATCGAATCTCCGGATGGGAAATCCCGCAATGCTGCCAAAAAGCGAGGCTCCGCGTCAGCCGGCCATGAATCCGAGGTCTGCGGATTCAAAACGCGCGATGTTCGGAAACACCGATTCCATCGATGACGCCGGCACGCCGAACCAGCGCAACAAGCTGGCACCATACTGATCCACAGCGGTCGTAGGCACGAAACGACCGCCGCCATAGTCCCGCTCGGCGCTCAGTGCCAGCTCCGGCATGCTGCCGTAGAAACGTCCGCCCTGCACGCCGCCACCGACGATCAACTGATGACTGGACCAGCCATGATCGGTGCCATCACCGTTGACGCTGAGACTGCGCCCGAAGTCCGAGATGGTGAAGCTGGTCACGCTGCCGGCCACGCCGAGCGCTTCGGTCGCGTTGTAGAACGCTTCAAGATTCGTGCTCAGGGAGTTCATCAGGCTGGCGTGCCGGGTGAGCTGGTCCGCATGGGTATCGAAACCGCCGAGCCCGACCAGAAAGATCTGTCGTTTGACGCCGAGCGCCTCACGCGCCGCGATGAGCTGCGCGACCGCTTTCAACTGCGCGCCCAGACGGTCCGCCGGGAAGCTCACCTGGGGGGCCTCGACTGTCTCCAATGCGGCGGCAATCTGCGCATTGAACGCCAGGCCGTTGGCGTGGCCGCGGGCATATTCACGTGCGAAAAGATGCTCGTGTCCGTTTGCCAACAGGGCCTCGTAAACGCTGTCCAGCGCCGGGTTGCGCCGCAGAAAACTCAATGACTGAGGACCGCTGGTGCTGATCGACAGGCCGGTCTGCGTACGCCCCACCTGCAGCAGATTGGCGCCGCTGTAACTGAGCCCGATCGGCAGAGTCTGGGTGCGGTATTCCGGCGCCAGCAGGTCGGCGGCGCGCCCGGCCCAGCCGACCGCTTCCAAGGATGCAACGGACGTCTTTTGCCACTGATCCGATTGGTCGTTATGAGAAAACAGGCGCGGCGGCGCGGCAATGAACCCGTTCTTCAGCTGCGACACACTGGACGGCTCGGCCAGCGTGCCGACATTGGCCAACACCGCCGCGCGCCCCTGTTGGAACAGACTCTGCAAACCGTTCATTTGCGGATGCGCGCCGAATGCGACGCCGTTGTCGGCCTCGCCCAAGGCCAGCAAATCACCGCGCGGCAGCGCCAAGCCCTGGCGTGCCGAGGCGTAGTCGGAATAGGCGGCAGACTCGCGCGGTACGATCATGTTGTAGGCGTCGTTGCCGCCGTGGAGCGCGATCGCGACCAGCGCCTTGTAGCCATCGTCCGAGGACGGCACTGCGTCACCGCCGCCACCGCTGACGCCACCGCTGACGCCCGGGCTGCTGCCGCAGGCACCGAGGCTCAAGACGGCGCAGGCGCTACCGCCCTGAATGAGAAAACGACGTCGGGAAATTGGGTTCATGGCGTCTTCCTAACGCTGCACGGCGAATTCGGGCGAGACAACGACCAGCATTGCGGCGAGCTTGGCGCGCAGCGGCAGATGACTACCGTCTTCGGCCTCCGGCACGCCGGCAATCACCTCCGATAGCGCTTGGCGCAGGGCGTCGCTCATTTCGCCACCGAGCAGCAGGATTTCCAGGTAGTCCGCCAGAGACTCGGCGTCATCGGCCTGGTTCTCGGCCTGCGACAGATCGAGCGCCAGCGCCGCGTTATCGGCGAGGCCGTTTTCGACACGGCGCGCGAGGTCGTCCACGATCTGCATGCCCTGGGTCTCGGTCTGCAACTGGAATTCGGGTGACAGCAAGCCTTGCGCCTCGATCGCGCCCGGCAGCGCGTAGTTCGGACTGAAAAAGTTGAACACCGATGGCGAGCGCAGCGGCGCCTGGGCGTACGCGCTCTGGGTGTTGCCGATCGCGTAGACGCCGCTGGGGCTGCTGGCATCGAATGCGCGCAACAGCTGACTCAGGCGCAGAATCGGCTCCTTGAGCTTGCCGTAGGTTTCGATATCCGATCGCTCGCGCTGACGCGCCTCTGGATCGAGGAAAATCGAGCGAACGACGGCGCCGAGATCACCGCGCACGCCAAAGCCGTTGTTTTCGAACACGCCGGCAATGCGCGCGATGAATTCGGGCGAGGGATTGCTGGTGATCAATTTGATGATGAGCTGGCGTGCGATGAACGGCGCGGTATTGGGATGTTCGGTCAAGCTGTCGAGCGCAGCCTCCAGGTCCTGCTCCGGCGTCTGTCCGGCCGGCAGCACCACGTCCTTGAGCAGCCGCTTTTCGCCCATGTCGTGATGGTCCGCAAAGGCTTTCATCGGCTCGTAGGTTTCATCCTCGGCACTGCTGCCCCGGCCGAAGGTTTCCCGGTGGGCCCAAGTCCATCCGGTGTAGACGCGGGCGTAGCTTTCGATGAGCGCCTGATCATAGGTGGGCACCCGCTCACCGGCGCCGTCGAGCACCGGACTGCCATCGGGATTGAGCTGCCACAGACCGATCGAAAACAATTGCATGGACTCCCGGGCGTAGTTCTCATCCGGTCGGCGTCCGGTTTCCGGATTCGGCTTGTCGTTGCCGAGATGGCTGAGGTACAGCCCCATCGCCGGCGACAAGGTCACGGCCTCCAGCAGCTCGCGGTAGTTCCCGAACGCATGCTCGACAAGAAGGTCGTAGTACGCGGCCAGCTGAGCCTGGCGGCCACCGAGCTGGCTGTCCTGATCGGACACCACGAAAATCTCCGACAAGGCGAAGGCGACTCGCTGACGCAGTTGATCGTCCCCGGTCAGCGCGATTTCCCACCAGGCGGCCAGCCGTGCATCGGCGGGGTTGCCGAATTGCGGCAGCAGCGCTTCATAGCGTTCGAGGTGCGAACTCGGCGACGCCGTCAGTTGGCGCGCCAACCACAGGTCACGACCGATCAGGGAAACCGAGTTGATCTCGGCCAGCGTCGGGCCGAAGGTGGTTTGTGTGAGGAAGCGAGCCGCCTGGCCGCGGTCGAGCAGACCGGTTCCGGGCAGTTGCCCGTATGCCGGAATCGCCAGACACAAGCATCCACCGACAAGCACCCGTGCGAGTGTGCGCTTCATATTTCATCCCTGAAACTGGCTTCGCGCCCTTAAGCGGACGCCCCGAGTCCAGACGGTAACTGCGGTCGCGGCGAAACACCGGCAGCCGACGACCAACGGCCGCCGTCTTCGGGTTGAACGGAGGTTGCGACGCTCGAACGGCCATGCCGGCAGAGGCACACGGGGAAATGAATCCTGTGTCAGGCAGGCCGCCCTCTCCCCACCACTCGCTGCGCGAGATTCACGTTAACGGCCATGCCGCGAGTGGCCACCCGGCAGAATGAATCTGCTGCGGCATGGCCGTTCCCCTCACCCACCGCTCGCAGCCGCGAGCGGTCCCCCTCTCCCGCAAGCGGGCGAGGGTCGGTCGGCATCACGCCGAGCGTGATTCACGTTAACGGCCAT